>CAIXFB010000248.1 GCA_903918595.1 uncultured Actinomycetes bacterium | reverse complement strand
CGTGGTTCCTCAGCGACCTCACCTACGAGGAAAGTGGCGTTGGTATCGCCGTGCACCCCTCCGATGAAAGCGGTGATGTCGATATTGCAGATATCGCCATCAAGCAGCTCGGTGGAATCAGGAATTCCGTGACAAATGACTTCGTTGAGGGAGGCGCACAGTGATTTGGGAAATCCCCGGTAGCCAAGTGTCGAGGGGTAGGCATTGTGATCACACAAGTACTCGTGGCCGATTCGATCAAGCTCATCCGTGGTAACCCCTGGCGCTATGTGGCGGCCTACTTCAGCGAGGGCGTCGGCTGCGATCCGCCCGGCGACACGCATCAATGCGATCGTCTCAACCGATTGAACTTCTGATCCTGAGAATCGCGAAGGAGCGGGTTTACCTACATATTCCGGCCGGGCGATTGATGCCGGAACTTTGCGTATCGCGGTCTGGGTGCCTGGCGTCAGCGCGGCTCGCATTGCTGTGGTCACCGCATGAGTCTATTTAATGTAATTCCCTCACTGAGCCGCGCACTGAAGTGTGCGCAGGCAAAAGTCAAAGGCCCGCACTCCGAAGAGCGCGGGCCTTTGATACGCCGTGGGACTTACTTGCGGCGAGTTGCCTTCTTTGCTGCCTTGCGCGGGGCTGCCTTCTTTGCTGCCTTGCGCGGGGCTGCCTTCTTTGCTGCCTTGCGCGGGGCTGCCTTCTTTGCTGCCTTGCGCGGGGCTGCCTTCTTGGCAGTCCGCTTTACAGCCTTCTTTGCTGCGGCCTTCTTGGCGGTTGCCTTCTTGGCAGTCCGCTTTACAGCCTTCTTCGCTGCTGCCTTGCGCGGGGCTGCCTTCTTGGCAGTCCGCTTTACAGCCTTCTTCGCTGCTGCCTTGCGCGGGGCTGCCTTCTTGGCAGTCCGCTTTACAGCCTTCTTTACTGCTGCCTTCTTGGCGGTTGCCTTCTTGGCAGTCCGCTTTACGGCCTTCTTTGCTGTTGCTTTCTTTGCTGCTTTGCGCGGGGCTGCCTTCTTGACAGCCTTGCGTGCAGTCTTCTTTGCGACCGCCACGTTGCCTCCCGTGTCGTGGGATCTGCGCTTTTGCAGACACCCTTATAGAGAACTGTGACAGAGGAGTTGTCAAGATGCAAAGACATACGCGTCGTTTGCGCAATTCGTGTCGTGCGCGTGGTATCCGTATCTGGCATCATTTGCAACTATGACAACCTCATCTGACTCGCAAAGCGCACCCGCACCGACTGTCGTTGATCCATATGTGTTGCCCGATGTGTCGGGTTTGACGATTGGTGTACTGGGAGGAACAGGTGAGCAAGGGCGTGGATTAGCGCTACGTCTTGCAATGTCTGGCAACTCCGTGACGATCGGTTCACGCACCGCAGAGCGGGCTGAACAGCTGGCTGCTGCATTGCATCCCAATGTGTCCGGTGCAGACAATCGCACCTGCGCGCGTGGGGCGGATGTGGTTATTGTTGCTGTCCCTTGGGATGGACACAAGGAATTGCTGGAGGATCTTGCTGCTGATCTCGCAGGGAAAATCATCATTGACTGCGTGAATCCGCTTGGTTTTGATAAGCAAGGCGCTTTCGCCCTCGATGTTCCTGAAGGCTCTGCAGCCCAGCAGGCGGCAGGTGTGTTGCCGATGAGCAAAGTGGTGGGAGCTTTTCATCACGTATCGGCAGTTCTGCTGCTCAATGCCGATATTGAGACCCTCGACACCGATGTCCTCGTAGTGGGGGACGATCGTGAAGCGACCGATATCACAGCTGCGCTCGTGCAGAGGATTCCTGGAATGCGCGGGATCTATGCCGGGCGCCTGCGCAATGCAGGTCAAGTTGAAGCGATGACCGCAAACTTGATTTCGATGAATCGGCGCTACAAGGCGCACGCTGGACTTCGCGTTACAGACGTCTAGTGACCCTGATTCAGCGGTAGGACTCATCCGCTGAAGGGAACGAACCGTCCTCAACGTCGCGGCGCCAGGATTCTGCTGCCTGGGTGATGTCTGCCCGAATGTTTGCGTACCGGCGCACAAACTTCGGCGCTGGATCGGGTGTGAGGCCTACGAGGTCCTGCCAGACGATCACCTGGGCATCGGTGGCTGATCCCGCTCCGATACCGATTGTGGGAATGGTGAGCTGTTCGCTCACTTTCGCTGCAAGCTCCGCCGGAATTGCTTCAAGAACGACGCCCACTGCTCCAGCAGACTCAAGCGCCTTCACGTCGCGCAACAAGACGTCGCCCTTTTCTCCTCGGCCCTGGACCCGGTATCCACCGAGTACATGCACAGATTGCGGTGTGAGGCCAACGTGGGCAATCACCGGTACTCCGGCGTTGGACAAGGCTTCGACCTGCGGAAGGACAGAGGCACCTCCCTCTAATTTGATGGCGTGGGCGCCACCGTCCTTCATGAAGGCAGCTGAGGTCTCCAAGGCCTGCTGGATGCTCGCCTGGTAGCTGCCAAATGGTAAGTCCGCGATCACCATGGCGCGGTGGGATCCACGCACTACCGCTTTCACTAACGGAATGAGCTCATCGATGGTGACCGGCACGGTGGTGGGGTAGCCGTAGACCACCATCGCGGCAGAATCACCAACGAGGAGCGCGGGGATACCTGCCTCGTCGAAAATTGCTGCGGTGAGTGCGTCGTAAGCGGTGATCATCGACCACTTTTCGCCAGCATTCGTGCGGCGCTGCAGGTCGGCGATCGTGATCCGTGAAACGGGCGTGTGAATAGTCATGTCATTCCTTTCGATCTCGAGGCTTCCTTCGAAGTCCCCGGATGTCGTAATCATGGCACGGCCACCCGCTCGTGCGCAGTGAAGTGGAATAACGATACGGTTGCGGTTCGTATTAAGTGAATGGTGAACCCGAAAGGCCCGCTCCTCATGGCTTCAGCACCCGAGACTGGTATCAACTCTGTGCAATCGACGAGTTGGATGAATTCACCTGATGGTCATCCCAGGCGCTGGGCGATTTTGAGCGTGTTACTCGTCAGCCTCATGGTGGTGGTTCTCGACAACACGGTGCTGAATATTGCACTGCCAACGATCCAAAGAGAACTCAATGCCTCCCCGAGCCAACTCGTGTGGGCAGTCGACTCATACATCCTCGTGTTCGCCGCCTTGTTGTTCACCTGGGGCGTACTCGGCGACCGTTGGGGGCGCCGCAAAGTACTTGTCATCGGCCTGATTATTTTCGCATCGGCCTCGGCTGCTGCAGCGTTTTCGAGTAACGCAGAAACCTTGATCGTTTTGCGAGGAGTTATGGGAATAGGCGGGGCAGCGGTTCTGCCCACGACACTTGCGACAATCACTGTCGTTTTCCCGCCCCATGAGCGAGGAAAGGCAATTGGAGTGTGGGCCGGTTCAGTGGGCGCCGCGGTAGCGCTCGGGCCGGTGCTAGGCGGTGTTCTACTGCAACACCCCGATTGGACCAATTGGCTCATTGGAAACAATTGGGGATCAGTTTTTCTCATCAATGTCCCCATCGTCATTATCGGATTGATAGCGATCGCCAAGGTGGTACCTGAAACGCGCAATCCCAATCCACGAGCCCTAGACATTCAAGGGCTGCTGCTCTCCATTGCTGGACTTGGCCTGCTGATCTACGGCATCATCCACGCTTCCGAGACGCGGGTCTTTCTCACCCCAAGCGTTCTAGTGCCGGTTTTTGCAGGGATTGGCGTCATCGCGCTCTTCCTGGTCCTGGAAGCCCGCAGTTCGCACGCCAGTTTTGACGTGGCCCTTTTCAAAAACCGGGGTTACGCGGTGAGCCTTGTTGCGATTTCCCTGTCTTTCTTTGCGCTATCCGGAATAACATTCACGCTTCCCTTTTATCTGCAAATTGTCCGGGGCTACGACACCCTCACCGCCGGGCTCTGTTTTGTGCCCTTCGCGGTAGGCCAACTCATTGCGGCACCGCGCAGTGCGGCCATGGTTGCCAAGTTCGGTTACAAGATTGTGATGACTTTCGGACTCACGTTGGTTGGACTGGTACTGCTTGTTCTGGCACAGATCGATGGAGCGACTCCGGTCTGGCTCCTCCTCGTTGCATTTTTCTTCTTCGGCATGGGCATGGGGAATGTGATCGCCCCAGCCAGCACGGTGATGCAGAACATCTTGCCTTTGGATCGGGTGGGGGCTGGCTCAGCCGTGCAAAACACCGTTCGCCAAGTAGGCGGTGCACTAGGTGTCGCGGTGATCGGCACCGTTCTCGCCACGTCTTTTGCCAACAATCTCGCTCCGGTATTGAACAAGCTTCCATTGGAATTCCGACCAGACGGGTCCGAAGAAGCATCCGAGTCGATCATTTCGGCGGTGGCACTGCTCGAGCAGGCGAAGACAGCTGGTGCCCCGGCTGAGCTCATAGAGCAAGCTCGAAGTGGAATTCTCGAGGCTTTCATTTCGGCATCTCACATTACGTCGTGGATTTCCTTCGCGATCGTGCTCATCGCTGCATTGGTTGTGGGCTTCATGTTGCCCGCCATCACGCCACCTCAGCGCAGGAGGCCTGACCTTCCACCGAGTGATCCCACAGATGCCCTGATCGCCGAACAGGCGCAGGCCTACCCGGTTGACGCGGCCGAGGAGATCGTCCCGCCACACCACCGGACAGACTCATGAACCAGCTTGAAACAGTAACCCGGCCACGCGGGCGTCCCCGTGATCCCCAGGTGGAACACGACGTCATCGCGGCTGCACTCGAACATCTCTCTGATGTCGGATTTATGCGATTCTCAGTCGAGTCTGTGGCTGCGTTATCCGGGGTGAGCAAGGCAGCGATTTATCGAAGGTTCTCAAATAGGGAACAGCTCATCACGGCCAGTTTGGCGCGACTCAATGACGATCTGCCGGCTATCCCTCAATCCGGAAGCGCGATTGAACGACTGTTTCTCATGCTGGGCCGGATTCGATCCGGTATTTCTTCCTCGTTAACTGGCCGGATCATGATGCACGTGGTGGGCGAGGGTCAGCGCCAACCAGAACTTACGGAAGTTTTCTTCCAACAAGTACTCAAGCCCAGACGTCGTCGCATCATTGAGGTGCTGAATGACGGAATCCGTGATGGCGAATTCCATGCAGATCTCGATGTGGATTCAGCCGTAGCCGTATTGGTAGGCCCGATGATTTATTCGGGGATGTGGGACGTCAGTGTGAGTGCTCGGCAGCCTGACACCGAATCAATCCTCGCGGTCATTGTGGCTGGATTGGCTCCCGCCAACCGTTCGTGATCGGTAGGCGGCGGTCCCGCCCGAATGCCTTGAGGGAAATCTTGGTGCCGGGCGGGTACTGACGCCTCTTGTATTCCGCGCGATCAATCAACGTGATGACCCGCTCAACGATCGATGTCTCAAACCCTGCCGCGACCAACTCGCGGGGGCTGAGATCTCGATCGACATAAGACTCAATGAGTTCATCAAGCAGGGCGTAATCGGGGAGTGAATCGCTGTCCATTTGATCTGGGCGAAGTTCAGCACTAGGGGGCTTGCTGATGCTGTTCGGTGGGATAGGCGGGGTTGCGCCTTCAGCAAGGGCAACAGCGTTGCGCCACTGTGAAAGCGCCCACACCAAGGTCTTGGGAACATCCTTAATTGGGGCGAAGCCGCCGACAGCATCGCCATAAATCGTGGAGTAGCCAACAGCCAGCTCACTCTTGTTACCCGTCGCGAGGACAAGGTGGCCCTCTTGATTAGAAATTGCCATCAACGACGTTCCACGGATGCGTGCCTGTAAATTCTCTTCGGCAAGTCCGTGCAGATCCATGCTGGACAAGTAGGCATCAAACATCGGCGCTATGGGTAGATCGCGAATGTTGAGGCCAGTACGTTGCGCGATGTCGTGGGCGTCGGCGATCGAATGTTCCGATGAGTAGCGGCTCGGCATTGACACCCCGAACACCCGATCGGCGCCGAGGGCATCAACGGCGATCGCTGCCACGAGTGCTGAATCGATTCCACCGCTCAAGCCCAATATGACAGAGGAGAAGCCGTTCTTTTCAACGTAATCGCGAAGGCCCACGGTGAGTGCTCCATACACCTCTGCTTCATCGCTGAGTTGAACGGCAACGCCAGGAACCAGCGCCGGTTCAGGTGCACACTCACGGGTCTGAAACTCCAGCGAGCCAACTCCACCGCGTTGCAGCACAGGAACGTCGACCACCATCACACCTGATTCGAACTGCGGCGCTCGCGCAACGAGTGCGCCTGCGCTATCTACAACAAGTGAATCACCATCAAAGACGAGTTCGTCTTGGCCGCCCACAAGGTTGACATAAATCAGCGCAGCGCCAGATTCCTTGGCTCTCCTGCTGCAGAGGTCGAGGCGAACGTCATCCTTGTTTCTTTCGTAGGGAGATGCATTGAGCACTGCGAGAACGTCAGCGCGAGACTCGCGGGCCCACTCGACCGGGCCACCGTTTTGCCAGAGGTCCTCGCACACCGCGATGCAGACTGTGACCCCGTCAACGTTGATGATCAAAGGCTCTGTGCCCGGAATGAAGTACCTGGCTTCGTCAAAGACGCCGTAGTTCGGGAGGTGATGTTTGACATATCGCGCCTGCACCGCGCCTGAATGCACCACCGCGACAGCGTTCACGGCCCCACCCCTAGGTGACCCGAGGTTCTCCTGGTGCTGGTCGAGGTAGTCCAGGTAGCCGATCAGACACACCAGATCGCCATGCCCAGCTTCCTTGATGCGGGTTGCAAGGCCAGCCATGGCGATGCGGGACTGCTCCTGGAACGAGGGCCGCAAAGCCAGATCCTCGATGGGGTAGCCATTCAGTGCCAATTCAGGAAACACCACCAATTGGGCGTCCAGGTCAGCCGCGTCGGCCACACTGGTGAGGATCAGATCGGCATTTGCTCCCATATTGCCCACAACGGGGTTGATTTGGGCGAGGGCAACTCTGAACCTGGTCACACCGTGAGGGTACCGAGAGCCACCAAATTGGTCACAACCCAGCACAGTTAACCCGCGCGTAACACGAACGGCGCGACCATAGGGCTATGGAAAAGCAGGCAGAGTTTGTCCTCCGCACTATCGAAGAGCGCGATATCCGTTTCATGCGCCTGTGGTTCACCGACGTGCTGGGAACCTTGAAGTCGGTTGCTGTTGCCCCGGCCGAGTTAGAAGGAGCCTTCTCCGAGGGCATCGGCTTTGACGGCTCCGCGATCGAAGGCTTTGCACGGGTCTACGAATCCGACATGCTCGTGCGTCCCGATGCCAGCACCTTCTCCCTCTTGCCGTGGCGTAACGAGGGACCCGGAGTTGCGCGCATGTTCTGCGACATCTTGATGCCTGATGGCACACCTTCATATGCAGATCCGCGCTTTGTCCTCAAGCGCACACTGACCAAAGCCGCTGACCTTGGCTTCACGTTCTATACGCACCCTGAGGTCGAGTTCTACCTGTTCAAGGGTCGCCCCGAACAGGGCGAGGTTCCGGTCCCAGTCGACAGTTACGGGTACTTTGATAACACCCCGCACGGAGTCGGCCACGACTTCCGTCGGCAAGCGATCATGATGCTCGAGGCCATGGGAATCTCGGTGGAGTTCAGCCACCATGAGGGCGGCCCCGGTCAGCAGGAAATCGACCTTCGTTATGCCGATGCGCTCACCACTGCAGATAACTTGATGACCTTCCGGTTAGTCGTGCAAGAAGTAGCACTTGAGCAAGGGCTGTATGCATCGTTCATGCCCAAGCCGCTTCGCGACGCTCCCGGTTCAGGAATGCACACCCACCTGTCACTCTTTGAAGGAGACCGCAACGCCTTTTATGAGGCAGGTGCCCCGTATCAACTCTCGAGTGTGGCGCGTTCTTTCATCGCCGGCTTGCTGGTGCATGCCCCTGAGATCACGGCAGTCACCAATCAGTGGGTCAACTCCTACAAACGACTGGCAGGTGGCGCAGAAGCTCCCTCGTGGGTGTGCTGGGGACACAACAACCGTTCGGCACTCATCCGCGTACCGATGTACAAACCAGCAAAGGGCAACAGCACGCGTATCGAATACCGCGCCATGGATAGTGGCGCAAACCCCTACCTTGCATTCGCAGTGCTGCTCGCAGCTGGCCTCAAGGGCATCGAAGAGGGGTATGAGATTCCGGCTGGTGCCGAGGATGATGTGTGGGCGTTGACTCCGGGGGAACGTCAAGCAATGGGCATGCAGCAGTTGCCAACCAGCTTGAACCAAGCCATCTCGATCATGGAAAAATCCGAGTTGGTGGCCGAAACGCTGGGGGAGCATGTGTACGACTTCTTCCTGCGAAATAAGCGGGCTGAATGGGACGAGTACCGCCGTCAGGTCACCCAGTGGGAACTGGACCGGTACCTTCCTTCTTTGTGACCGCAATTCACCCTCGAGTCCTAGCGATTCAGAACGATCCGACGGATCCACCGCTGCTGGTGGGTGACTGGTTGGCTGAACTGGGCATCGTGGTCGAGGTTGTGCGAGCCCATGAAGGCGATGAAGTGCCCAACGTTGTTCCGGCTGGAGTGCATGGGATTCTCGCTCTTGGCGGTTCCATGGGGGCAAATGACGACGTTGATGCGCCGTGGCTGCGAGCAGAGCGCGCGTTGCTCAGGGATGCCGTGGCAACAAGAACCCCGGTGCTGGGCTTGTGTCTGGGATCGCAGTTACTCGCTGCTGCCTTAGGTGGAAAAGTTGAGCTCGCGGCCACGACAGAGATCGGTCTGAGTTTTGTTGAACCAACGATTGAAGGGGTCGAAGACGCCGTTGTGAGTGCGGCACTTGCGGCGGCATCAACTGATCGTGGGGGAAACAAGAGTTTGCCCGCGATTCAATGGCACCAAGATCATGTGGCGGAGTTGCCGCAGGGAGCGCACCTACTGCTCTCCAATGACGCTTGCCGAGTTCAAGCATTTCGCGTTGGGAACAGCGCATATGGCTTCCAGTGTCATCCGGAGATAGATGCTGAAGTGTTTCTCTCGTGGGCTGACTTTGCCGATGAGGCATTGATCAGATCAGGAACGGATGTGGCAACAGCAAGTACTGCTGTGCAGGAGTACGGCGCTGAGTTGGTAGCCACCTGGCGTCCAGCAACTCTGGCTTGGGCAGAACTTGTCATCGATCGATGTACGTCAACTGAAGTGTCGTCGTCATGACCACGAGGGGAGCGAGTGATTCGGGCCGCGCAGTGCGTATGGGGTTTTCCGATCCGGCAATATCGAATGCACTACTGACCGGTGAACAGGTGGCTTCCCTTAATCTTGCCGATAGTTCCGAACTGCTCGCTGATTTTGGTGCCGCGGCTGATCCAGATCAAGCATTGCGCCAGTTCGTCCGGCTACTCGAAGTTTCCGAGGGCGGTGCGGGTCATCGCTTGCGGTCAGCTTTAGGAGCTGATCGAGATTTCAGGCGACGACTCATCGATGTGTTGGGTCTCTCTGAAGGCCTTGGTGACTTCCTCATCAGGCATCCAAGCGCGGTTGATGTGATTTCTCAGGCTGATGAATTGACTCTTGCTCCATCGGCGCGGGAAGGTCGTGCGCGACTCCTATCTGCAGTTGGTGCCCATCCCGAAGACCCAGAACCGGTCGCCAGCATTGACCATCAGCTGGCCCTTGACTCCCTCCGGATCGAATACCGAAGGCAACTGCTCGGGATTGCAGCACGAGACATTAGCGGCATCGCAGGGATGGAAAGCGTCGCGCAGTGGCTCTCGGATTTGGCAGACAACGTGTTGGAGACAGCGTTGGCGATAGCGCGCGCAGAGGTGGGTCTTGCGGCCGACACAGTCCGAATTGCAGTGATCGGTATGGGTAAGTGTGGTGCCCGGGAGCTGAACTACATCAGCGACGTCGACGTCATTTTTGTTTCCGAACCTGCCGAAGGTGTGGCAGATGAAGACGAGGCGCTACGAGTCGCAACCGCCCTTGCTAGTGGCGTCATGCGCGCCTGCACCACTGTTACCCGTGAAGGTGCCATCTGGGAAGTAGATGCCGGGTTGCGCCCTGAAGGTAAGCAAGGCGCACTGGTGCGCACCCTTGAATCCCATGTTGCTTATTACACGAAGTGGGCCAAGACCTGGGAATTTCAGGCGCTACTCAAAGCCAGGGCGTCCGCTGGAGATAAAAACCTCGGTGATCGCTATGTCGATGAGGTTTCATTGTTCGTTTGGAGCGCGGCAGATCGGCCCAACTTTGTCGATGATGTGCAAGCCATGCGCCGCAGAGTTGAAGCGCACATTCCTGCCAGTGTTGCGCAGCGCGAAGTGAAACTTGGTCCAGGTGGTCTCCGCGATGTTGAGTTCGCTGTTCAGCTCCTGCAACTGGTGCACGGCCGAAGCGATGTCATGTTGCGCAGCGCAAACACCCTCAGCGCACTGGAAGGCCTAGCCATCTGGGGGTATGTGGGCCGTGAGGATGCCTCAGTCCTCGCTGATTCCTACCGTTTCCTGCGCAATCTCGAACATCGCCTGCAGCTTCGCCAACTTCGACGCACCCACACCATGCCCGAGGACGAGGCGGAAATTCGGATCATTGCCCGCTCACTCGGGTTCCGGAATGAGCCGGTCAAGGAATTGGTCGATGAATGGAAGCGGCGCAGTCGAGAAGTGCGACGCATCCACGAAAAGCTCTTCTATCGACCGCTCCTGCAGGCCGTAGCCAGACTTGATGCTGGTGAGGCCCGACTCACCCCTGAAGCTGCGCAGCAGCGTTTGCAAGCCCTGGGTTACCTAGACCCAGCGGGTGCTCTCAAGCATCTAGAAGTGCTCTCAAGTGGCGTGAGCAGGCGCGCTGCAATTCAGCGCACCCTTCTTCCTGTCATGCTGGGCTGGTTCGCTGACGGGCCAGATCCTGACTCTGGCCTGCTCGGTTTTCGCCGTGTGAGCGAAGACTTAGGTTCAACACCGTGGTACCTGCGCTTACTGCGCGATGAGTCGGCGGCCGCGCAGCGTCTGGCTCAGATTCTCAGTTCGAGTCGGTATGCAACCGAATTGCTCTTGCGGGCACCAGATTTGGTCACGATGTTGGCAGATGATGCTGAACTCGTACCGCGTTCATTGACCAGTCATCTCACGGAAGCGAATGCCACCGTTGATCGACATACCGACCCAGTGGTTGCTGTTGGTGCGCTTCGAGCTTCCCGTCGCCGCGAACTCTTCCGGATCGCAGTTGGTGAACTGGTCGGGGTGTCAACGCTTGATCAAGCTGGCCCTGCCATTTCTGATGTGAACGTTGCGACAATCAATGGAGCACTCGCGGTAGCGAAGCGAGAAGCGCGCGCTACTCATCCTGATGTTGATCGCATTCGCTTCAGCGTGATCGGCATGGGTCGCTTCGGCGGTGGGGAGTTGGGTTTCTCGAGTGATCTTGACGTCATGTTTGTGTACGACGCTGAGCCTGGCGTGGACGAAACGATCGCAGGCAAGGCCGCCTTCGCGATCGCCAATGAACTCCGCACCTCACTCATGGCTCCCTCGGCGGATCCACCCGTGGAAATTGACGCGGATCTGCGACCGGAAGGTAAACAGGGCCCACTGGTACGCAGCCTTGCTTCCTACGCCGCGTACTACGAGCGCTGGTCTTCGCCGTGGGAAGCGCAGGCACTCCTCCGGGCAGCGCCAGTAGCAGGTGATGAGAGTTTGGGTGTCGAGTTCATCGCACTGATCGACCCTCTGCGATACCCGGAGAATGGTCTACCCGAACACACTGTGCGTGAAGTGCGCCGACTCAAAGCACGCATGGAGGCTGAGCGTTTACCTCGGGGAGCAGACCCCACCCTGCACGTCAAGTTAGGCCGCGGTGGGCTGAGCGATGTGGAATGGGTCGCACAACTCATGCAGATGGAGCATGGCTGGCGCATCCCGGCATTGCGAACCACGGGCACAATCGCAGCACTAGCGGCGGCGGAGGATGCCGGTTTACTCAGCGCGGAAGACACCGCCGTTTTGACCGAGGCATGGCGCCTTGCCACGCGCGTGCGTAATGCGCAGATGCTGGCGCGGGATCGCGCCACCGACCAGGTGCCCACAGATACTCGTGAGCGCGCCCTGGTGGCGTATGTGCTCGGTTACCCGCTGATGGAATCGGGCCGACTTGAAGAGGACTACCGGCGGGTAACCCGACGGGCACGCAAAGTTGTTGAGCGCGTGTTCTACGGTCT
>CAIXFB010000247.1 GCA_903918595.1 uncultured Actinomycetes bacterium | reverse complement strand
GACTGGTGGAGAGGCTTAAGGTCAAAAGATGTCATCTTCTTCTGATGCACCGCGGCTCGCCGCCATGGAAATGTTTCGTGCGGTGCGCGATGATCAAGCCTATGCGAACCTGTTGATGCCGTCGCTGTTAGAAAAATTCGGGCTCGATGGTCGCGATGCTGCATTCGCTACGGAATTGGCATATGGCTCAATGCGGATGCAGGGCTTGTACGACGCAATCCTGGCTCGTTGTTCCAAAAGGGCCATGGCTGATATCGAACCGGAGGTCCACGACGCCCTGATTCTGGGCACCCATCAACTGTTGAGCATGCGGGTTCCAGATCATGCCGCGGTTGACACCTCATGTGCACTGGTCCGGGCTGTTGGCGCCCATGCGCGCGCCGACCTGCGTGCAGGTTTCGTGAACGCCGTATTGCGTTGTGTCGCTCAGCGGGATCTTGATGAGTGGCTCATCGAATTGGGCATCGATAATGCAACAACGGATGCGCAATTGGCCGTTCGCTATTCACACCCTGAGTGGATCGTAAGTGCGATGCGTGCGGCCAGAGGCGAGCGAGGTGAAGTTGCGGCGCTACTCTCCGCAGACAACGAAGCCGCCCGCCCTGCCTTGGCGGTTCTCGAAGGCGACCGTAACGAGGTCCTTGACCAACCCGGCGTCAGCATTGGGCAATGGTCAGAGTGCGCGGTGATCGTGGATTCCGGGGTACCGGGGCTGGTGCCAGCGGTACGAGCAGGGCGAGCCATCGTGCAAGACGAAGGCAGCCAATTGGTGACTCAGGCACTGATGCTGGTGCCCGTTCCTGGACCCGAATCGGCCTGGCTCGATATGTGCGCTGGCCCCGGTGGCAAAGCCCGTCTGCTGTACTCGCGCCGGCCCTCGCGATCAATCCACCTCACGGCATGCGAGATGCACCCGCATCGCGCCGAGCTAGTTCGTGAGGCACTTCTGCGGGGGAACCCTGAGTCGGGAACTTTCGAGGTTGTGGTGGGCGATGCCCGCACCCGGCCGTGGGGTAATCGAACGTTCGACCGAATCTTGGTGGACGCACCTTGCACTGGTTTGGGGGCATTACGCCGCAGGCCCGAAGCACGTTGGCGTAAGTCCAATGACGATGTCACTGAGTTAGCTTCTCTTCAACGGGGATTGCTCAATGCCGCGATTGACAGTCTTCGCAAAGAAGGCGTTGTTGCCTACGTCACGTGCTCACCGCATCTTCGAGAAACGGTCCACATCGTCGACGACATTGTGATGCGGAGAGACGACATCGAACTCATTGATGCCCGACCGTACCTGCCAGGGGTACCCGATCTGGGTGCCGGTCCCACGGTGCAGTTGTGGCCCGATGTCCATGGCACTGATGCCATGTTCCTCGCTTTGATCAGGCGCGTCTAAGCCCAAAACGATCGCCGCGAGTAGGCTTGCAAATATGGGTGTGTTGATGTCGCCAAGTGTTCTTGACTGTGACCTCACGCGCTTGCATGATGAAATCAGTCGCGTATCAGATGCCGCAGACATGATCCACCTCGATGTCATGGACAACCACTTTGTCCCGAACCTCACGTTCGGCCTACCCATCGTTCGTAAGGTGATCAGCGAATGTTCGATTCCAGCTGATTGCCATTTAATGATCGATGATCCTGAAAGGTGGGCGCCGGAATATGCAGAAGCGGGTGCTTACAGCGTCACCTTTCATGTGGAGGCAGCGACTGATCCCATTCGGGTAGCCCGGGATATTCGCGCAGCGGGTGCGCGCTGTGGAGTGGCAGTAAAACCTGGAACTTCCGCCAACGCCATTGAGGATCTGATCCCTTTCGTCGACATGGTGTTGGTCATGACAGTTGAGCCGGGTTTCGGCGGCCAATCCTTCATGGCTGACCAGATGGCAAAGGTGTCGACCATTCGGTCTTGGGTCAACAAGTCAGGCGCAGACATTTGGGTGCAGGTGGATGGGGGCGTGGGGCCCACAACGATCGAGCAATGCGCTGAAGCAGGCGCAAACGTGTTTGTGGCTGGTTCGGCTGTTTACCGTGCACCAGATCCGGCAGCCATGGTCACCGCACTTCGCTCGATGGCAGAACTTTCCAGCGCGTGAATCACCTCGAGCCTCCGGCACAGTGGCTCGTCCACATGCGTGCCGCACTGCAACTTGCAACGGACGCGAGCGCGCCTCGGGGTGAGAATCCGCGAGTCGGTTGTGTGAT
The DNA here is from genome assembly GCA_903918595.1 of uncultured Actinomycetes bacterium. Lineage (GTDB taxonomy): Bacteria > Actinomycetota > Actinomycetes > S36-B12 > S36-B12 > CAIXFB01. The sequence goes on along the minus strand of CAIXFB010000247.1, from coordinate 25,479 downwards.
CGTCGATGACAGTGGTCACGTTGTCGGCACTGGGTTTCACCTCGGGGCCGGAACTGCTCACGCGGAGGTGGTAGCTCTCGCTGCGGCGGGAGAGCAGGCGCGAGGCGCAACAGCATTTGTGACGCTTGAACCTTGTCGCCATACGGGGCGAACCGGACCGTGCACTCAGGCATTGATTGACGCTGGAGTGAGTCGCGTGATTATTGCCATGCTTGATCCCACTGAACAGGCCGGAGGCGGTTCAGCTGAACTTGAAGCAGCCGGAATAGAGGTGTTCAGCGGCGTCCTCGCAGATGAATCCAGGGCCATCAATGCCGAATGGGATTACGCGTGTCGAGCTTGCCGGCCTTTCGTGATTGCCAAGACCGCGATGAGTCTTGATGGGCGAGTTGCTGGCGCTGGTGGGGTACCCCTCGCAATTTCTGGCCCCGATTCACTGACATTTGCCCATCGATGCCGGGCTGAAGTTCAGGCGATAATCGTGGGCACGGGAACCGTGCTTGCCGATGATCCTGAGCTGACGATTAGACGTGGCGTGAGCATTGTGGGCGATCCGCCTCTGCGAGTAGTAGTGGGTGGCCGTCCGGTCCCGCTGAATGCGCGCATTCGCAACGATGCAGCCCCTACATGGATCGCTGGGGCGATTTCTCCGCGGGTGGTCCTTGCTGAACTTTTTGTGCGCGGGGTGCGCAGTGTGCTCATTGAGGGTGGTCCAACCCTGCTTCAATCTTTCATCGATGAAGACCTCGTTGACCGATATCTGTGGTTCATCGCGCCGACTCTCATCGGCACTGGTCCCACGGCGCTCGCGGCTATGGAGGCAGCGGTGGGAGTCACTGTGCGGTCGGTTCGAGTGCTCGGGGAAGATATGTGCATCACTGCCGAACCTCGGCGAGTAGCACCTGATCTATTCAAGGAGTGATGTGTTCACTGGAATCGTCGAGGAAGTTGGCGTCGTCGAGGCTATTGAGCCTCTCGACCAGGCCTCGCGCATCCGAATCAGGGGGCAAATCGTCACATCCGATGTGAAGCCGGGTGACTCGATCTCCGTCAACGGGGTATGCCTCACCGTGGTGGAGCCTGCGGCGGGTGTCTTCTCGGCCGACGTCATGGCTGAAACGCTTTCGAGGAGTTCCTTGGCTGCTATTGAGGTAGGCGCGGCGGTCAACTTGGAGCGCGCTGCACGGGTCGATAGTCGTTTGGGCGGTCACATTGTCCAGGGGCATGTCGATGGCGTCGGATGCATTTCAGGGATTCAGGAGCAAGAGAATTGGACCCTGATGACCATTGGCATTCCCACTGAATTAAGCAGGTACCTCGTTGAAAAGGGCTCAATCACCGTTGACGGAGTGTCTTTAACAGTCGTCTCCGTGAATCTTTCTGAGTTCGTGATTTCTCTGATACCCACGACATTGGCGGAGACCACCCTCGGCTCGAAAGCTCCGGGAGATACGGTGAACCTTGAAGTGGACGTCATCGCCAAATATGTGGAAAAGATGCTGGAGGGGAGGATCGGATGATTCCCGCTGATGAGTTGTTCGCTGGAGAGCCAACCGCATCTGACTCCGCTGTCGCGGTTTTGCGTAGTAGGAGTCACTCCTCTGAAGACGGTGTCGATCTAGACACGATCGAGAGTGCTCTTGATGAACTTCGTCGGGGTCGTCCAATTCTCGTCATTGACGACGAAGATCGTGAAAATGAAGGCGACATGATCTTCGCTGCCCAATTGGCCACCCCCGAAATCGTCGGCCTCATGATCCGCCACACATCGGGCTATATCTGTGTAGGTATGACAGGTGATGACCTCGACCGGTTGGGACTGCCGCCGATGACCGCGGTCAATGAAGACCGAAAGCAGACCGCGTATGCGGTTTCGGTTGATGCCCGCGATGTAAAGACGACGGGTATTTCCGCCGAGGATCGGGCGCGCACCATCAAGGTTCTCAGTGATTCATCGACTGAGCCGTATGACCTCACCCGCCCTGGCCACGTCATGCCACTGAGGGCTGTTCCAGGCGGCGTTTTGCGCCGGCCGGGTCATACCGAAGCCGCAGTAGACCTCACCCGACTTGCCGGTCTGAACCCGGCGGGGGCATTGTGTGAAATGGTCAATGACGACGGCACCATGATGAACGCCGTCCAGTGCCGCGAGTTTGCCGATGAGCGCGGTTTGGTTCTCATCTCAATCGCTGATCTCATTCGCTTTCGGCGTCGTTTTGAATCTCAGGTCACCCGGATAACGGAAACCCTGCTGCCAACTGAATTTGGTGATTTCTCCGCTTTTGGCTACCGCAGTGAAGTTGATGGAACAGAACATGTGGCACTTGTCGTTGGAGACATTGGCGACGGTGAGTCTGTGCTCGTCCGGGTGCACTCCGAGTGCTTGACCGGCGATGTCTTTGGCTCGTTGCGGTGCGATTGCGGTCCGCAATTGCATGTTGCCATGCAAAGGATCGCTGCCGAAGGTCGAGGCGTCGTCCTCTATGTCAAGGGCCATGAAGGCCGGGGCATTGGACTCCTCGACAAACTGCGGGCATACAACCTGCAAGACGGTGGCCTCGATACCGTAGACGCAAACATTGAGCTCGGCCTGCCGGCAGACGCGCGCGATTACGGAACGGGTGCGCAGATTTTGGTTGACTTAGGTATCCGGAGCATGCGACTGCTGACCAACAACCCTGCAAAACGCGCCGGATTAGAGGGCTACGGACTTTCCATCATTGATCGGGTCCCGCTGGTCGTAGGCCATAACGACGTGAACCGGGATTACCTAGATACCAAGGTCCGACGGATGTCACATGATTTCAATGCTGATCAGGAGTCAGCGGAATGAGTGGAGTCGGTGCACCAACAAATGATTTTGATGCCAGTGGTATCCAGGTGGCCGTGATTGCAGCTTCGTGGCATGAGCAGGTCATGGATGGATTGATAGCCGGTGCATTGCGGGCCGCAGATCAGATGGGTGCGGTGGTGCAGGTCTGGCGAGTCCCTGGATCCTTCGAGCTCCCATTGGTCGTTCAAGAAGCAGCTTCGAGCGGAAAATTTGAAGCAGTTGTTGCCCTGGGTGTGATCATCAGAGGTGGCACTCCACACTTCGAATATGTGAGCTCGGCGGCCACCGATGGACTGAATCGGGTGGCACTGGATACAAAGGTGCCGGTGGGTTTCGGTCTCTTGACCTGCGACGATGAGGCCCAAGCTCTCGATCGTGCTGGCCTGAGCGATTCTCGTGAAGATAAGGGTGCAGAAGCAACATTTGCCGCTGTGAGCACGGCTCTCGTACTCCGTGACCTGCGCTCACTCTAGGCTTGAGTCATGAAGACCTTTGACGAGTTGTTTGCTGAACTCACCGCGAAGGTAGCGTCAAGTGATCCTGATTCGGGCACGGTGCGCCTCGTGGAGCAGGGTATCCACGCAATTGGCAAGAAGGTCGTGGAAGAGGCCTCTGAAGTATGGATGGCTGCCGAACACGAAGGACCCGAACGCTCAGCTGAGGAAATCTCGCAACTTCTCTATCACGTTCAGGTCCTCATGATCGCCAAAGGCATCAGCCTTGATGATGTCTACCAACAACTTTAGGAGTCTCTCGTGCTTCGCGTAGCAGTTCCCAATAAGGGCCAGTTGGCCGAGCCGGCCCGCCAAATGCTGGCTGAGGCTGGCTACCTGCGTAATGCAGGTGTCCGAGACTTAGTGGTCCATGATCCTGAAAACGATGTGGAATTCTTTTTTCTTCGTCCGCGAGACATCGCCATCTACGTCGGAGAGGGCACGTTAGATCTCGGCGTGACTGGTCGCGACATGCTGCTCGATTCCCGGGCAGCAGCAACGGAAGTTGTCGCTCTGGGCTTTGCGCCCTCAACGTTTCGGCTTGCCGCTCCCATCGGAAAGATTTCTTCCGTGGCAGATCTCAATGGCCTTCGGATCGCAACTTCATACTCAGGGATCCTTGAGGATTGGCTCACCAAGCAAGGTGTGAGTGCGCGAGTTGTTCGACTTGATGGCGCTGTGGAAAATGCGGTGGCACTTGGCGTTGCCGATGCGGTGGCAGATGTTGTTGCCACTGGTACCACCTTGAAGCGTGCTGGTCTTGAAGTGATCGGGGATCCAATCTTGATGTCTGAAGCACTTGTTGTGCGCCCAAGTGATGCAATAGAAACACCTGCGGTTGAAACTTTCGTGCGCAGATTGCACGGGGTTATGGTTGCGCGCTCCTATGTTCTCGTTGACTACGACATCCCCAATGGTGTCCTCGACGCTGCATGCGCCATCACTCCTGGCATCGAATCACCCACAGTGTCATCACTGCACGACACCTCTTGGTCGGCGGTCCGGGCTATGGTGCCAGCGCTCGATGTTCATCACATCATGGATGAGTTGTATGGACTCGGCGCGCGAGGAATTCTGGTGACGGACATCCACGCTTGCCGGTTGTAGTCACGTTCCGTCAGGAAACGATTGCGCCTTTTTTCAATGGCACAATCGCAATGAGCTGCGCCGAACAAATGATCGCTAAGAGTGTGAAAATCATGGCCCAGGAATCAAACGCATCGTAAATTGTTCCGGCGATAAACGGTCCAGACGCCGCGATGAGATAGGTCACGAAGAACGCCATCGCGGTCAAACGGGCGGCGGCGGCTGCGTTGGGTGAAAGATCGCTGAGAAGACCCAATGACATAGCGAATCCACCACTGAGAAAGTATCCGAGTCCAAAAAGGACCAGCGGCGGGGCAAAGTCAGGCACCCAAGCAATGCACAACAAGGTGAGTGCCGTCATGAAGATGGTCGAAGCAAAGAGTGTGCGCCGATGAACTATCCGGTGCGATAGAGCCGGAAGAGTCAGCGCTGAGGTCACCTGCGCTACAGCGAAAACCGCGAACAACCAGCCTGCATCGGTTTGACTCCAACCTCGCTCGGCGTATGAGGGAGCAATCCATGCGAGTGAGCTGTAGAAAACGATGGAATTTATCGTGAGAAATGCAGTGAGTGCCCAAGCGGTGCGATTTCGCCATGGAAGTTCACGTAGTCGTACCAAGGCGGCTGGGCGAACATGCTGCACTGAAGATCTTTCGGCACATCGCCACAGAATCAGTCCGATAGCAGCGGGAATGGTCCAGACGGCTAGCGCCCATTGCCAGGAACCCCACCACAATGCGAGTGGCACCGTGATGGCGCTGGCGATAGCGGCACCACCCATCAAGCTCGACGTCCAAGCGCCGGTGGCCTTGCCCATTGCATTGGGCATTTGCTCGCGGACAATGCCAGGCACAAGGCCGGTTGCAAGGGCGATGCCAATTCCGGCAAGGGCAGCCGAAATGAATAAAACCGTCCCTTGCACGGCAAACGCCCGCATTCCGGTGGCGATTGTGAGAACGACCAGTGCGATCGTCACTGTGCGCGTTCGGCCCACCCGTTGAGCGAGTGCGGGAACCACGAGTGCAAAAAGCCCCATCAGAACTACCGGAAGGGTGGTGAGCAAACCGGCGGTGGCGCTGTTCCAGCCAAACTCCTCCTGGATTTGCACCACCACAGTCGGCACACTCGTGAGTGCCGGTCGCAAATTGACCGCGATCATGATCACCGAAACCCACAGCAACACGCGAGGAGTCTTCGTGGACGTCGTGGTGGGCACGCGCAGAGTCTTGCGCTTTACCCTTGTGCAATGTCGAGTGGGGATACGCCGAACACACCAGGCGATGGTCGGACCATCGTCGGATCGGCCTTTGGCTCAGACGACGGTTCTGCAGATCCGGCCTTACGCGCGCTTCTTGAAGCTAAATCTGCCTCTGCCCGAGATCTACTTGGGTCCGCGCGGCTTCTGGTCGCGGTCATTGCCGTGGCTGATGAAATCGATCAGGAGTCAGGCGCCGACAAGGACTCGCACATGGCGGTCGTGTCCATGGTCAATGCAGCAGGGGAGCGCGGCCTTTTGGCATTCACGGGGCTCGATGCTATGGCGCTGTGGGATCCGGTGGCTCGGCCAGTTCCCGTGACAGGAGTCGCAGCCGCGCAGGCGGCCCTTGATGATGGGAACACTGCACTGGTCATTGATGTCTGTGGCCCGCGCAAGTACGTGGTAGCAGGAGAAGATCTGAAGAAACTCGCAGATCAGTAAACCGGGCCGGTGAGGTCTTCCCCTGGTCCCATTCCAGGTGGATCTGGGATCACTGACGCCTCACGAAATGCCCGCTGTAATGAGGAGAGCCCATCTCGTAGTGGGGCCGCATGAATGCTGCCAAGGCTAGGAGCGGCAGCGGTCACCAGACCGGCCAAAGCCGTGATCAGAATCCTGGCTTCTGCAAGATCTGTTTGGTCGTCGGTCTCGCCCGATTCCCCTCCTGAATCCTCGCCTAAGCCGCAGGCCACAGCCGAGGCCGACATCAGGTGCAGGGCGACCGTTAGCACGACCTCAACGGCTGGAACCTCACCGATTTCCAAGCGCTCACTCATGGCTGCTACCCTTGCACCATTCTCACCCGGCTTTACGGCCGGGTAGTGCAAGCGGAGCTGGCAGCTCCCACCTGATAACCCTTGGTTGTCTAGGTCGAGTGACGGGATCGATTCCGTCTGTCTGCCTCCGTGCGCGCTGCGCCGGAGGCATTTTTATTCGGTGCGGGAATGCCCGCCAGAAATGTCCCCTCGAGCAAGGAGGCGCCATCAGCGTCGAACCACGCATCAACGACCGGATTCGCGTCCCGGAGGTCCGACTTGTCGGTCCAGCGGGCGAGCAGGTCGGCATCGTGCGCATAGAGGATGCGCTGCGATTGGCAGCAGAGGCAGATCTCGACCTGGTCGAGGTAGCTCCGCTGGCAAAGCCACCAGTCTGCAAATTGATGGACTTCGGAAAGTTCAAATACGAAGCAGCCCTCAAGGAGCGTGAATCTCGCCGGAATCAGACGCACACTGTCATCAAGGAGATGAAGTTGCGTCCGAAGATTGACTCGCACGACTACGAGACCAAGAAGGGTCACGTAGAACGGTTCTTGCGGGCAGGCGACAAGGTCAAGATCACGATCATGTTCCGTGGTCGTGAGCAGAGCAGGCCTGAACTTGGGCTCCGTCTCCTCGGCAGACTTGCTGAGGATGTTCAGGAGTTGGGCTTCGTAGAAGCCACCCCCAAGCAAGACGGCAGAAACATGCTCATGGTGCTGGCACCTCATCGGCGCAAGACCGCTAAAGATGGCCTCGCAACAACTGAGGAAGAACAGCGCGAAACCGCCTAACCACCGTTAGGCGCACATCCAGAAACTTCCGATCTGAGAGTGGATCGGCCGAAAGCAAGGACACGAAGAGATGCCGAAGCAAAAGACCCACAGTGGCGCCAAGAAGCGCTTCAAAGTGACGGGATCAGGCAAGGTCACCCACGAGCAGGCCAATCGTCGGCACCTCATGGAGGTCAAGTCGAGCAAGCGCACCCGCAAGCTCATGTCCGATGAGGTCGTGTCCAAGGCCGACATCAAGAAGGTCAACAGGCTGCTCGGTCGCTAATCGCGCCCGCTCTAGTCATCCACGTTTTTCCCATGATTCTTAATGGATTCCTAACCGGGTCCCGCACGATGAGGAGATAGCCATGGCACGCGTCAAGCGCGCAGTAAATGCACAGAAGAAGCGTCGAGAGATGCTCGAGCGGGCTTCGGGTTACCGCGGCCAGCGTTCGCGTCTCTACCGCAAGGCCAAGGAGCAGGTAACGCACTCGCTCGTCTATGCCTACGCAGATCGACGCGCGCGTAAGGGCGATTTCCGCCGGCTTTGGATCCAGCGCATCAACGCCGGTGCCCGCTCGCATGGTATGACCTACAACCGTTTTATTCAGGGGCTCAAGGCCGCTGGTGTTGAGGTAGACCGTCGCATGCTTGCTGAACTCGCAGTGAACGATCAGGCCGCATTCGCGACCCTGGTCGATCTCTCGCGTGCCTCGCTCCCAGCAAACGCAGCCTGACTCTTCCGTGGCTGAGCGCGAACTCAGTTCACGTTCGTCGGATCACGTCCGCTATCTGAGAAGTCTGCACAGTCGGTCGGGTCGGTCAGAACATGCACGGCTTTTGATCGAGGGCCCTGCCGCTCTCACGCTGTTGCTAGCTGATCCTCGGCCAGTCGAGGTGTTTGATGTGCTCCTGGAGCACGGCCGACACCCGGCTTTAGAGCGGTTGGTCCACGAGCACAACGACAACGTTTCGTGGATCACCGAAGAGGTTTCTCGTGCGCTGAGTGAGACGGAAAGCCCGCAGGGTGCCTTCGCCGAAATCGCACTCCCGCACTTCGACGTTGCAGAAATCATGGCGGGGCCAGGTCCTGTCATCATTTGTGACGGTATCGGCGACCCGGGTAATGCCGGAACAATCATGCGCACCAGTCATGGGGTCGGTGCCGCCGGCGTGATTTTTCTGGCCGGTTGTGTCGATCCGTTCAACGGCAAGGCCGTCCGAAGCTCTGCCGGGTCTGCCCTGTGTCTCCCCATCGCCTCGGGATGTTCATGGCTCGAGGTCCTCGAAGCGGCTCAATCATCTGGGCGCCCGCTCTGGGCTCTGACTGCGCATGGTGAAACAGATGTGATCACGGCCGCAGCCAGCCGAGTCCCCGGCGATATGGCTTTGGGATGGATCGTCGGCTCTGAAGCACACGGCCTATCTCCCGAGGTTGAGGCTGCAGCCGATCTACGCGTCTCCATTCCCATGCCGGGCGGGGCCGAATCACTCAACGCCGCGATGGCACTTGGCATCTCGGTCTATTTGGAGCTCGCCGCTCGAAGGTGACGCACCACCCACCAACACACCTCGAGTGAGGCCCTCGTTGAGGGCGCAGGGGTGAAAGACTGTGGGTGACCGTGAGCGTGGAATTCAATGAGGAGTGGGTATGAGCTACATCGAGTTGCCGATGATGCAAGAGACCGGTTATGTGGTGGTCGATCAATATGACCAAGCAGCGGATCCCGCTGAGTGGGCAGACCTGATCTACGTTGACTGGAAATCATCCGGGGATACCCGATTTGCCCCCTTGGCAAGTGCCTATGGCGACATCGAGTGCAACGGTTTCTGGAATCACACCCCGCCAAAGACCGATAAAGATGGCGTCTGGGTCAAAGAAAATGTCGCGATTGCCCCTGTCCTCACTGAGCGCGCGATGGAGCCGGGTGCGAACGTTGGTCGTTGCCGTGTCATCGAACTCAAACCAAATACCTATGGTGAGGCCCTGTACAACTTGCATCGTGATGACAACAATCGGCTCAATCCAGTGGGCACCGGATGGATTGTTCGAGGCTTTTTTAACCTGACCGACGATGCCGATTCGGTCATGATCGTGCGCTCGGACAAGGATGATCCGTCCACTGAAGTGCGCATACCGCTGCCCGCTGGCCAGCAGATCGTGATTGATACCCAGCGTTTTTACCACGCTGTGTGGCACCCGGGAGACCAAGTCCGTTACTGCATGATCACCTCGTGGGAGTCCGGTCCGGAGCTGCAGGCGTGGATGGATGCGCGCCATCCGGTCTCGTCGATCCCGAACCATCCGATCGATCCCGCGGTTCAGGCCGAGGGGGAGAAACTAGCCGCGGACAAGCGTGCAGCGCGTGCGGCGGCTTTGGTGGCCGAGGGTAAGGATCCGCGTTTCGGAGATGGGTCGATGTCCCTCGCGGAGTACGAAACCATGGAAGTACTGTCAGAAGCCTGATCCCTCACATCTCGCCGTTCCCAAGGAGTATCTGGTGTCACCTGTGAACTCAAGCGCTCCGACCGTGCCCTACAGCGCTGTCCTGGATGAGCTCGAGTCCGAGGCCATCCATATTTATCGGGAGACCGCGGCGGCATTTAAGAATCCGGTCCTGCTCTACAGCATCGGCAAAGACTCCTCGGTCCTCCTGCACCTGGCCATCAAGGCCTTTGCGCCAGCGCCGATCCCGTTCCCGCTCATGCACATTGACACCGGCTGGAAGTTCCGGGAGATGATCGAGTTCCGCGATCGCAGGGCTGCGGAATTGGGTCTGGATCTGCGCATCGCTCAAAACGCGGCAGCCGTGGCCGAGGGTGTCACGCCATTCACGCACGGCACCCACGAGTACACCCGGCTCATGAAGACGGTCGCTCTGCGCGAGGGCATCGATCGATACGGCTTCGACGCGGCCATCGGCGGTGCACGTCGGGATGAGGAACGTAGTCGGGCAAAGGAGCGCATCTTCAGCCTGCGTGAGCCAGGCCATCAGTGGGATCCGCGCAAACAGCGTCCAGAGTTCTGGCGCACGGCCAACACGCAACTCTCACCCGGTCAGAGCATGCGCGTCTTCCCGCTGTCTAACTGGACCGAGCTCGACATATGGAAGTACATCCAGCGCGAGAATATTGAAATCCCCGATCTTTACTTCGCCAAACCGCGCCCTGTCGTCGATCGCGAGGGCATGTGGATCATGGTCGACGACGACCGATTCCCACTGCTCGAGGGAGAGGTGCCGCAAATGCGGTCGGTGCGATTCCGCACGCTGGGCTGCTACCCCCTCTCCGGTGCGGTTGAGTCGACAGCCGACACCATGGTGCAACTGGTCGAGGAGATGGCCGGGTCCAAGTACTCAGAGCGCTCCGGCCGCCTCATTGATGGAGAGGGCGGTTCGGAGTCCATGGAAGGCAAGAAGAAGGAGGGCTACTTCTAGTGGCTGGCAATAGTGCTCTCACCCCCGTATTGCATTTGGTGACCTGTGGCTCAGTCGACGACGGCAAATCCACGCTCATCGGTCGTCTCCTCGCAGAAACTGATTCGATTCCCATCGACACCCTGGAGTACGCAAAGCGCACCAGACGCGGCGGCTCCACGATTCCCGTGGGCGAGATCGACTATTCACTTCTGACTGATGGTCTTGAAGCCGAGCGCGAGCAAGGCATCACCATTGACGTTGCCTACCGGCACATGAACCTGCCAAATGGGCGTCGAGTTCTCGTTGCCGATTCACCCGGACATGAGCAGTACACCCGCAACATGGCGGTGGCAGCATCCAATGGCGACGTGTCGATCTTGATGGTCGATGCTGCCCGAGGAGTCCGACCACAAACCCATCGACACCTCACCATCAGCGCTTTGATGGGTGTGAAAACAATCATCGTGGCTGTAAACAAGATGGACCTCGTGAACTACGACCACGCGACCTTCGAAGAAATTGTTGGAACAGTTCGGGCCACGGCAGCACGGCTCGATGTTCCAGAGGTCATTGCCATCCCGGTGAGTGCATTCACCGGAGACAACATCACTGCACCGAGTGCATTGATGCCTTGGTACACAGGTCCCACTCTTCTCGGTGCGCTCGAGGAATGGGAACCGGTCGATTCCCGAGCAGGTGCTGCCACAGTGGCCACCCCATTCCGATTCCCGGTGCAGTTCATCGTGCGTGCCGAAGGCAATTTCCGCGGTTACGCCGGAACCGTTGTATCTGGATCAATTCGACCGGGCGACACCGTCGTCATTGCCGATTCGGGCAGAAAAGCCAAAGTGGATCGGATAGTTACTTACGATCTCCACACCGATGGTCATATCGCAGATCTCTCCGTTGCCGTAACCGGTGCTGCAGTGACATTGACGCTTGATCATGAGGTCGACGTCACGCGCGGTGACGTCATCGCTGGGATTGACAGCGATGTGGTAGAGCCAGCCGATCGGTTCTCGGTCGATATGGTCTGGCTAGGCGAAGAGCCTCTGGCCCACGGCCGCTCATACCTTCTTGTTTCGGGTTCTCGTTCCGTTCCGGCAACTGTTACCAACGTTCGGCATCGACTCGATGTGGTGTCGGGTCACGAGCATGCTGCTCGTGTGCTGTCCATGAACGACATTGGTCGAGTTGAAGTTGCCACAGACAAGCCCATGCCGATGGATCCCTATTCACTGTGCCGCGACACAGGTGGATTCTTGCTGGTTGACCGAGTGACCTCAGACACGGTTGCTGCAGGTCTGGTTCGCCACGCAATGCGGCGCTCCACAAACGTGGTGCGGCATGAGTACGTCGTAGACAGTGATGCACGCAAACTGTTGATGGGTCACGACGCAAAGGTGGTGTGGCTCACGGGGCTTTCGGGTGCTGGAAAGTCCACCATCGCTGATGCCGCCGTGAAGCAACTGCACGCACTTGGCGTGCATACCTTCATTCTCGACGGCGACAACGTCCGGCACGGGTTGAACAAGGATCTTGGCTTCACTCCTGAGGACCGCGCCGAAAATGTTAGGCGCGTCGCTGAGGTGAGTCGTCTCATGGTCGACGCCGGGCTCGTGGTGTTCGTTGCTCTCGTTTCACCCTTCGTCACTGATCGCCGTGCTGCCCGGGAACAATTTGCGCCAGGGCAGTTCATCGAGGTATTTGTCGACACCCCGCTCAACGTGGTCACCGAACGCGATACCAAGGGCCTGTACGCAAAGGCTGCCCAGGGAACCTTGCCGAACCTGACTGGAGTGGGCCAGGAGTATGAACCGCCCGTGTCTCCAGAACTAACTCTTCTCGGCGATGGTGATCTCGATGAGTCCGTTGCCGAACTCGTGCGCGTCATCTTGGGGGAGTAGCACGTGTCAGCGCCCAACTCATCATTCGATCCCAAACAGGTCTCAGCTCTGGGAGAAGACGCCGTCAACGAGATGGTGGCAGCGGCATTGGTTGATATTGCTGGAGCGGCTGATCTTGCGGCGTTAAAAGAGGTTCGACTTGCGCATGCCGGTGATCGGTCACCCCTAGCGCTCGCTAACCGCGAGATCGGCGCGTTGCCACCTGCTGCAAAAGTTGAAGTTGGCAAGCGGGTGGGTGAGGCTCGCGCGCGCATCAAGGAAGCACTTACCTCTCGCGAAGAGGTCTTGCAGCGCCAAAGGGACGAAGAAGTGTTGGTTGCTGAAGCCGTTGATGTCACTGTCCCAACAACTCGTCGCTCACTCGGCGGTCGCCATCCGCTCACCACGCTGATGGAGGCGATGGCCGACGTATTCATCGCAATGGGCTACTCGGTTGCTGAGGGACCAGAACTTGAAGCCGAATGGGTGAATTTCGACGCACTCAACGTGCCGGCGGATCATCCGGCGCGCACGATGCAGGACACCTTCTACGTGACTTCACAAGACAGCGGAGCGGTGCTTCGCACCCAAACTTCACCAATCCAAATTCGCGCGATGCTCTCGCGTGAATTGCCAATCCACGTCGTGGCTCCAGGTCGGGTGTACAGAACTGACGAGCTCGACGCGACCCATACGCCTGTGTTCCACCAGATCGAGGGCCTCGCGGTCGATGAGGGGCTGACTATGGCGGATCTCAAGGGCACCTTGGATCATCTCGCTGAACAAATGTTTGGCGCTGGCATCGTCACGCGATTGCGTCCCTCGTACTTCCCGTTCACCGAACCAAGTGCTGAAGTAGATCTCGAGTGCTTCGTGTGTCGCGGTGAATCAGTGGGAAACCCTGAGCGCCCGTGTCGCACATGTGGCAGCGAAGGTTGGATCGAATGGGGTGGCTGCGGGATGGTCAATCCGCGGGTGCTGCGTTCGGTTGGGATTGATGCAGACGTGTATTCAGGCTTCGCGTTCGGAATGGGTATTGAGCGCACGCTGATGTTCCGCAACGGAGTCACCGACATGCACGACATGGTCGAGGGTGATGTGCGATTCACCAGAGCTTTCGGAGTTGAGGCCTGATGTTGATTTCCTCCAGTTGGCTCAGGGAACTTACCGGAGTCGATGCAAGTGGCCGAGACATCGCAGCCCGACTCATTGCTGCCGGCCTTGAAGTTGAAGGCGTGCACGTTGTCGGTGAGGGATTGACCGGGGCCCTTGTCGTGGGCCGCGTTCTTGAAATCGAGGAATTGACCGAGTTCAAGAAGCCGATCCGGTTCTGTCAGGTTGAAGTTGGAGCAGAAAACGGTGAGGGCAGCACGGGTGTGCGCGGCATCATCTGCGGCGCGCGCAACTTCAACGTTGGTGATCTAGTAGTGGTAGCGCTGCCCGGTACCGTTCTGCCCGGTGGCTTCCAGATCGCTTCGCGTGAAACGTACGGCCGACTCTCCGATGGAATGATTTGCTCGGAGCGCGAGATGGGCCTGGGCGATGACCACGATGGCATTCTGGTTCTGACGCCCGACTCTGCAAACCCGGGCGATGATGTTCGCCCGATACTGGGCATTGGTGATCAGGTTCTTGACATCGCGGTCACGCCCGATCGTGGATATGCGCTCTCAGCCCGTGGCATCGCTCGAGAGGTTGCCATCGCCTACGGCGTTGCTTTCGTTGATCCCGTTGATCTGGCCCCGGATCTGCCAGCGCCTTCTGCCAGAGCGGTTCCCGTGGAATGCGGGAGCGATGACTTTTCCGCGTGCGACCTGTTCACTCTTTCCACAGTGCTGGGCTTTGACCCAAGTGCGCGCACGCCGCAATGGATGCGCAACCGACTTCGGGATTGTGGCATGCGCTCAGTCTCACTCGCCGTCGACATCACCAATTATGTGATGCTCGAACTTGGTCAGCCGCTCCATGCTTTCGACGTGGACCGTTTGCAGGGCGCAGTCATCGCGGGCCGTCCAGCTGAGGGGGAGCTGTTCACCACCCTGGATCACGTTGAGCGCGCTCTGGTGGCGGATGATCTGGTGATTCGTGATGACCGTGGCGCTATCGGTCTTGCTGGCGTGATGGGCGGCCTTGATGCTGAGATTTCAGACACCACCACCAACATTGCGCTTGAGTCTGCGCATTTTTCTGAAGCAGTGATTGCGCGTAGTTCCCGTCGGTACCGACTTTCCAGTGAGGCCTCGAGGCGATTCGAACGCGGTGTGGATCGCACCCTTGCTCCTTACGCCGCTGCTCGAGCCATGGCGCTTCTCCTTGAACTTGGTGGCGGTGAATATGTGGGGATGACCGCCGTTGAAGCACCCATGACAGAGACGGTCATTGAGATGGATGCGGACCTACCCGCCCGCGTTGCTGGAATGCCTATTGATTCGAAGAAATCTGTTGAGTTGCTTCGCGCGGTTGGCTGCGCAGTCACTGAGGTGGCCAACGCTGGCAACTCACTCCGTGTGGTTCCACCCACCTGGCGTCCGGATCTCACTGACCCAGCCGATCTTGTGGAAGAGGTCCTCCGACTCATCGGTTATGAGAACCTGCCGAGCACTCTGCCGGTAGCACCTGCGGGTACTGGACTCACGAAGTCCCAGCGCATTCGTCGCCGGGTGGGAACAACCCTTGCCCATCACGGTTTTGTAGAGGTTCTGACTTACCCATTTGTAGGTCCAGAGGATCTTCGGCAGTTGCGTATTCCGGATTCCGATCCGCGTCGCGCGATGCCCAGACTCGCAAATCCGCTCTCTGACGAAGCGCCATGGATGCGTGGTGCACTGCTCTTCACGCTGCTTCCAGCCGCACGTCGCAATATCGGCCGTGGGCATTCCTCCGTCCAGATTTTCGAACTTGGCTCGGTGTTCTTGGGTGAGGTGTCCAACAACGCGATCCCCTCGATGGGTGTTGATCAGCGACCCACCGCTGACCAGTGGAGTGCACTTGAGTCGGCTCTTCCGCATCAACCATTGCATTGCGCTGGTGTGTTGGCCGGTGAAATTGAGAACAGCAGTTGGTGGGGCACTGGCCGCATCAGCGATTGGTCTGATGCCGTTGAGGCTGCGCGTGAAATCGCTGAAACGTGCGGGGTTGAACTTTTTGCGCGCAACGGAAACGATCCCATGTTCCATCCGGGCAGGTGCGCTGAGCTGTTAATCCACGACGCCGTTGGTGAACCGATCGTGATCGGCTATGCCGGCGAGTTGCACCCGACCGTGTCTGAGGACTTCGGACTGCCAGCCAGATCCTGTGCATTCGAGGTTGACCTCGATCAGATCATCGCGGCGGCCCCGGCGGTTCGACCTGCTCCAGTTTTTTCTACCCACCCAGTCGCCAAGGAAGATCTAGCGCTTGTGGTGGATGCCAGCGTGGAGGCAGCCGCCGTGGAGCAGGCCCTGCGTGAGGGTGCCGGGCCACTGCTGGAGTCCATCCGCCTCTTCGACGTTTACACGGGTCCACAGGTGGGTGAGGGCAAGAAGTCACTGGCCTTCGCGTTGCGTCTGCGCGCCGACGACCGCACCCTCTCTGCTGAGGAGACCGCTGCCGTTCGTCAGGCTGCAATCACTGCGGCAGAGGCAGCCTGCGGCGCAACACTGCGATAGAGCATTCCTCTCAAGAACACATTTCGGACGACCGGCGAGCAAGTCAATGGCACGAGCTTCTCTGCTCAAGGGGAGCACTGTTTTGATCGTATATACGTGTATGCGTATAATACATGTATGATCACTGCTGCCGTCGCCGGAGCGTCCGGGTATGCCGGGGGAGAGCTCCTGCGCCTGCTCGCTGGGCATCCAGAAATCGAACCGACAGTTCTAGCCGCCGGAGGGCGTGCCGGTGAGTCCGTAGGTGCAGTCCATCCGAACCTGGTCGAGCTCGCTGAACTGCCATTGGTTGAGACGTCGGTGGATGCGTTGGCCGCTGCCGACATCGTCTTCCTCGCGCTCCCGCACGGAGAGTCAGCAGCTTTGGCTGCCCAGCTGCCCGCGGGACTGCCGATCGTAGATCTTGGTGCCGATTTCCGGCTGTCAGACGCTGCCGCTTGGGAGCGGTTCTATGGCGGACCACATGCAGGAACCTGGACGTATGGTCTGCCCGAGCTTCCGGGGGCCCGGAGCATGATCAGCACCAGCCGCCGCATAGCCAATCCGGGCTGCTACCCGACTGCCGTGGCTTTGGCCTTCGCACCCGTGCTTGCAGCCGGACTCGCAGAACCAGATGTCGTTGTCGTGGCCGCGTCGGGAACTTCGGGTGCGGGACGCAAGGCGACTGATTCTTTGCTTGCAACCCAGGTGATGGGCTCGATGAGCGCTTACAAGGTCGGCGGCTCGCACCAACACACCCCGGAGATGGAGCAGTCGCTCTCGTCTGCTGCGGGCGTGGCCGTCACGCTCTCGTTTACTCCGCTACTCGCGCCCATGCCGCGCGGAATCCTTGCGACCGTCTCGGCGCCGATGCGTGCCGGCGTGACCGAGGCCGCAGTGCGGGAAGCCCTCGAGTCCGCCTATGCCGACGAGCCGTTTGTGCACCTCCTGCCCGAGGGTCAGTGGCCGCAGACCTCGTCCGTCAGCGGGTCGAATGCTGCCCACCTGCAGTGCGCGGTCGATGAGCATGCGGGCCGGGTTGTGGTTGTGTGTGCGATCGACAACCTTGGTAAGGGCGCCGCCGGTCAGGCGCTGCAGAACGCCAATCTTGTGCTCGGCCTCCCCGAAGGTATGGGCCTGTCCGTCAACGGAATAGCACCATGAGCGTCACCGCAGCTGCCGGTTTCGTCGCCTCGGGCGTGCGCGCCGGCATCAAGGCCTCGGGCAATCCCGACCTCGCTCTCGTGGTCAATGACGGTTCCCGTGACGTGATGGTGGGCGTGTTCACCTCGAATCGCTTCCAGGCCGCACCCGTGCTGTGGTCCCAGCAGGTGGTTGCCGATCAGTCCGGACGCGTGGTCGTCCTCAACTCCGGTGGCGCAAATGCCTGCACCGGAGCACCGGGGTTCGCGGACACCCATCGCACCGCAGAGCACGTCGCGAACTCACTGAGCAATCTTGGACGCGACATCGGAGCGGGCGAGGTCGCGGTGTGCTCCACGGGTCTGATCGGTGAGCGCCTGCCCATGGATTCCCTGCTCACGGGTGTGGATGCCGCTGCGGCTGCTCTTGCAGCCGACGGTGGTAGCGATGCTGCCGTAGCGATCATGACCACCGACACGGTTCCTAAGTTGGCCGTGCGTCAAGGGAGCGGCTACACCGTGGGCGGAATGGCCAAGGGAGCAGGGATGCTCGCGCCGGGCCTTGCAACCATGTTGGTGGTGCTCACCACCGATGCTGACGTCACCGGAGAGGTAGCTGAGTCTGTGTTGCGTGCAGCCACCGCCCGCACCTTCGATCGCATCGACTCCGACGGCTGCATGTCGACCAACGACACCGTTCTGTTGCTTGCCAACGGGGCCAGCGGCGTTATGCCGGAAAAGGCTGAGTTCGCAGCCGTGGTGCAGGAGGTGTGCGCTGATCTTGCGCGAGGTCTCATTGGCGATGCTGAGGGCGCCTCCAAAGACATAGTGATCACGGTTCGAAATGCGGCGAGTGAGGCCGACGCTGTCGAATCTGCTCGGGCGATAAGCCGTAGCAACCTTCTGAAGTGTGCACTGCACGGCGAGGACCCCAACTGGGGTCGGGTGCTCTCCGCACTCGGCACCACGTCTGCAGCATTCGAACCAGAGAACGTCGATGTCATCATCAATGGTGTGCGCATTTGTATCGGTGGTGGCATCGGCGAGCCGCGTGATCTCGTCGATATGACGGGCAGAGAGATCGCCATCGAGGTCGATCTTCGAGCAGGAGTTGAGCAGGCATCGATTTGGACCAATGATTTGACTGCCGATTACGTCAACGAGAACTCCGCCTACTCCACCTGAGGACAAGATGAGAATCAACCCTGAACTTGTGGGCGCGATCGTCGTGATCAAGTACGGCGGTAACGCGATGATCGACGATAACCTGAAGCGGACGTTCGCCGAGGCAGTCGTACGGCTTCGTGATGCCGGTGTCCGGCCTGTCGTCGTGCATGGTGGTGGTCCGCAGATCAGCGCCATGCTGAAGCGGCTTGACGTCTCGAGCGAGTTCGCAGGTGGCCTGCGTGTTACTACTCCTGAGGTGATGGATGTCGTGGGAATGGTGTTGGTCGGTCAGGTGCAGCGCGAACTAGTAGGCCTCATCAATGAGTTTGGGCCGATCGCGGTGGGGATGTCGGGTGAGGATGCGAGGCTTCTCACAGCTGAGCGCCGGGCTGCGATTGTCGACGGAGTCGAAAAAGATATCGGTCAGGTGGGTGATGTTTCGCACGTACGCAGGGAGTATGTCGATGCGGTGCTCGATGCTGGCTTTATCCCTGTTATCTCTACCGTGGCTCGAGGAACAGACAACGTCACCTACAACGTGAACGCAGACACGGCCGCTGCCGCACTGGCGGTGGCGCTGGGTGCTCGCAGGTTCGTTGTTCTCACCGATGTTGAGGGCCTCTATCGCAACTGGCCCACCAGTGACGAGGTGATTACGACAATTCGTGCGGGAGAGTTGGCTGATCTGCTACCGACGCTCGATGCCGGCATGGTGCCGAAGATGGAGGGCTGTCTGCGCGCGGTCACTGCGGGAGTCCCGCAGGCCCATGTGATCGATGGTCGTCAGATACCCGACTCATTGCTCGCGGTGCTCACAGACACCGCTCCGGGGACGACGGTGTTGCCATGAGTCAGATCTTTTCTTCGGGTCAATCCACGTCAATCGATGCACTGCGCGAGCAATGGACTTCGGTGATGATGTCCAACTACGGCACCCCGTCGATTCGACTCGTCCGAGGTAGTGGTTCGAGGGTGTGGGATGACCAGGGAGTGGATTACATCGACCTCATTGCAGGGATCGCCGTGAATGCTCTGGGTCATGCGGATCCGCGGATCACCGATTCCGTGACTCGGCAACTGTCCACTCTGGGGCATGTGAGCAACCTCTTCGCGACGGATCCGGGTCTGCAGTTGGCAGCACGACTCATCGCCATCACCGGATGGGACGACTCCGCCCGGGTGTTCTTCTGCAATTCCGGCGCAGAAGCCAATGAGGCTGCCTTCAAGATGGCACGACTCACGGGGCGCACCCACATGGTGGTCGCTCAAAGCGGGTTTCACGGTCGCACGATGGGCGCATTGGCTCTCACCTCGCAGCCAGCCAAGCAAGATCCCTTCCGGCCGCTTCCCGGTGAGGTGACGGCCGTCCCGTTCGGGGATGAGGCGGCGCTGCGCGCGGCCGTGACCCAGGAGACCGCTGCGATCCTGCTTGAGCCCGTGCAGGGCGAGGGTGGAGTCATTCCGGCACCCGCCGGGTATCTCGCCGCAGCACGTGAGATCGCTGACCAGTCCGGAGCACTGCTGATACTGGACGAGGTGCAATCCGGAATTGGTCGCACTGGCACATGGTTTGCGCATCAACATGCCTCACTCGGTCCCGTTGTGCCTGATGTCATCACGCTTGCGAAAGGACTTGGTGGTGGAATCCCCATCGGTGCCGTGGTTGCGCATGGTCGCGCCGCCGCGTTACTTGGTGCGGGGTCGCATGGATCCACATTCGGTGGCAACCCGGTGAGTGCCTCAGCAGCACTCGCTGTTCTCAACGCCATCGATTCAGATGGACTCCTTGAGCGCGCTAGTTTTGTTCACGAAAGATTTGCGCGCGAACTACCTGCTCGTTCATCAGGCGTTGTTCGTTCGGTGCGTGGGCTGGGATTGTTGATGGCAGCCGAACTCAACGACGTACCAAGTGCAACGGTTGACCTCGCACTCAAACAGGCGGGTGTGCTTGCAAATGCAGTGTCACCTGATGCCATCCGCATGGCTCCAGCGCTCAATATCAGTGACGCAGAGATTGACGACGCTCTTGACCGGTGGGAAATCGCATGCAGTGCACTACAAAACGGTGAATCAGCATGAACCGTCAGATCAAGCGTGTAGAGAACGGCTCGGTTCATGCGTCCCCTCGGACGATGAACGCTCGCCGGGCAAGGGTGGCCGCGTTACTAGCGGGATCGCCAATTGGCTCTCAAGAGGAATTGGGGCTCTTGCTGGTTGAGGAGGGAATTTCAGTCACGCAGGCCACGTTGTCCCGAGACCTGGAAGCTTTGGGCGCGGTGAAACGAATGGATGCATCAGGTCAAGTCCGCTATGAAATCACTCATGTCATAGAGACCGATACCTCATTACCCATGACACTTTCCGAGCAGTCTTTAGCTCGGGCCGCTCATGAACTTCTCTTGCGTGCCGAAGCCGCTGGCAATATTGCGGTGTTGCACACTCCACCCGGTGCAGCCCAATTCTTTGCTGGCCAGTTAGACCGCAGCGCGGCGTTCGATACCGTCGGCACAGTGGCGGGCGACGACACGATCATCATCGTCAATCGCTCACCTGAAGATGCGGTGAAGTTGTGCCAGAGTTTGCTCGAATTAGCTGAAGCGAAGGGATGACCATGACAGGCGATGTGGAGCCAACCCGGTTGTGGGGTGGCCGGTTCGCTAGCGGTCCATCTGATGCGATGGCTGCCCTCAGTGCGTCAACGCATTTCGATTGGCGCCTTGCTCCCTTTGATGTACTGCAGACGAAGGCCCACGCGTCGATGTTGTGCCGCGCAGGTCTACTCACTGAGGATGAGTTAGTCAAAGTGCATGCAGCCCTCGCTGAGATCGCGCTCGGGATTGCGACGGGTGCCATCGTGCCTACGCCAGATGATGAGGACGTGCACACAGCAGTCGAGCGAAACCTGCTGGAATTGCTGGGCGACCTGGGGGGAAAGCTTCGTGCAGGCCGCAGTCGCAATGACCAAGTTTCCACGGATTTCCGGTTGTATACCCGGGCCAATGCGCGTGCGATTGCCCTTGAAATTGCGAATCTGCAAGAGGCCTTACTCGCCCAGGCGGTTGCGCATGCGGAAACGTACTCGCCAGGATTTACGCACCTCCAGCATGCCCAACCAGTAACGCTCGGTCATGAGCTCGGCAAACATATTCACGCACTCCAGCGCGATTTGGAGCGGCTAGGTGACTGGGATGTTCGAGCAGCGCGTTCACCGATGGGTGCCGGCGCGCTCGCTGGTGCATCCCTTGGTCTGGATCCGCATGCAGTGGCAAAGGATCTCGGTTTAGGAGAGCCGCTTGCAAATTCCATTGATGCCGTTGGCGACCGCGACTGGGTGGCAGAGTTCTTGTTTGTCGGAGCAATGATCGGCGTTCATCTTTCTCGTCTCGGTGAAGAAGTCATCTTGATGACTTCACGCGAGTTCGGCTGGGCAGCGCTAGATGACGCCTGGTCAACAGGATCTTCGATCATGCCCCAGAAGAAGAACCCTGATGTGGCAGAACTTGCCCGTGGAAAATCTGGTCGTTTGATCGGAAATCTTGCAGGACTACTTGCCACACTCAAAGGATTGCCATTCGGCTACAACCGTGATTTACAAGAAGACAAGGAACCAGTCTTCGACACCGTTGAGCAGTTGCTGTTAGTTCTACCTGCGATGACCGGGATGATGGCGACGCTACGGTTCGATAAAGAACGATTGGCGCAGAGCGCTCCCGAAGGTTTCGCATTGGCAACTGACATCGCAGAGTGGCTCGTGCGCAACGGAGTTCCTTTCCGCGATGCTCATGAAATTGCTGGCGCGTGTGTGCGTGAAGCAGAGTCCCAGAACATTGAGCTGTGGGAATTGACAGATGCTCAGCTTCTTTCAATTTCTGAATACCTCACTGCTGACGTTCAATCTGTGTTGACACTTCCTGGTTCGGTTGCATCGAGAAATTCCTTCGGTGGAACAGCTCCTGATCGGGTGCGCGAGCAGTTGGCACCCATGTCGGAGGAGATTAAAAACACCCGGCAGAATTGGTCCCAGTGACGCAAAGAAACTTTCGTATCGGGTTTCTCATTGCTCTTGTTGTCACGACATGGGCACTGCTCACATCGTCCGCTTCTGTCGATGGATTCACTTTTCTTCCTGATAAAATCTGGCATGCACTCGCATTCGCAATCCTGACAGGTTTGCTTTTGGGAAGCATGGTGATTCCTCGCTATGCCATTGCCGCTTTGGGAATGTTGATCTACGGCGTTGCGATGGAGGCGATCCAGCAGCAGTTGGGCGATCGAGTTGGTGAGCCAGGCGACATGGTGGCTAACGGGGTTGGGATCGTCATTGGTGTCTTTGCGTATTTCGGAATTACCACGTATCGCTTGCGGAATCCCCGTCAATAACTCGCCAGCAATACCAAGCAACCACACTTCGATATGGCTGAAACTTGAGTCCAAGTGCATCAAGTTTTTTTGGATCTATTTCAGTTCGACGTTTATGTATTTGCTCCCATCCCCGGCGCATCGCTAGATCGCCAACTGGCCACACATCAAGTCTGTGCAACGTAAACATCAGGAACATCTCGGCTGTCCATCGACCGATACCCCAAAACCTGGTGAGTTCAGCTGCGATGGTGTGGTCATCTTCATGATCAGCCGCTACCTGCAGATCCAAATTACCTGAGTGAATGGCGTGCGCCAGTTCTTTAATGGTTCGGGTCTTCGCTCCAGAAAGTCCAACGCTTCGAAGTTCATCGATGTTTGCCAGCACCAACGCCTCAGGGGTGACTCCACCTGCAAAGTGGGCGTGTAGACGTCCGTTGATGGTGTCGGCAGCCTTGATGGAAAGTTGCTGTCCTACAACCGACGTGACGAGCGCGGTGAAGTGATCAGGCTGAGGACCTGACTTACGGCCGATTGTGCAGAGCGGGGATTCTTCAACGATAGGGCCGAAGGCCGGGTCGACTGAAACAATGAAGTCGGCTGCTTTCCGCATGGTTCTTGCGGTGTGTGCCATGTGTGCATGATGCCAGCATGGGCCAAGATGTACCGCGTGAGCGACATCATTGAAGAGCTGTTGTGGCGCGAGTTGATTGCCCAGTCCACCGACTTGGGCGCCCTTAGCCAAGCCTGTGCCGCTGGACCGATCACCCTGTATTGCGGCTTTGACCCCACAGCGCCCAGCCTGCACCTCGGAAACCTGGCTCAGATACTCACGATTCGGCGCTTTCAAGACCATGGACACCGACCGCTGGCGCTCGTTGGTGGGGCAACAGGGTTGATCGGTGATCCGAAAATGGCGGGGGAGCGAACCCTCAACCCACGCGAGGTTGTTGACGAATGGGTGGGCCGTATTCGCGGTCAGCTGGAGCGGTTCTACTCATTCGACGGGGAAAATGCAGCTGTCATGGTCAACAACTATGACTGGACCGAAGGAGTTTCGGTTCTCGAGTTCTTGCGCGACATAGGAAAACACTTCAGCGTCAACAGAATGCTCGATCGCGAAGCTGTCGCGGCTCGACTCGCGAAAGACGGCATTTCCTACACGGAATTCAGTTACCAGTTGTTGCAGTCATTCGATTATTTGGTGCTGCATCAACGATTTGGATGTGTGCTGCAAACAGGAGGGTCGGACCAGTGGGGCAACATCACGGCAGGTGTGGACCTCATCCGGCGCGTGGAGCGCGCCAACGTGCATGCGCTCACAACCCCTCTGCTCACTAAGGCCGATGGCACCAAATTTGGCAAAACCGAGTCTGGAACCGTGTGGCTTGACCCTGCGCTCACCAGCCCGTATGCCTTCTACCAGTTTTGGCTCAATGCTGATGATCAAGATGTGCCAACGTTGTTGCGCACGTTTAGTTTTAGAGACCGAGAAGAGATCGACGCACTCATCCAGACCACGGTCGAGGCCCCTCAGACAAGAGCAGGCCAAAAGGCACTTGCTGAAGAGCTCACGGACCTTGTACATGGAGCTCAGGAACGGGCAGGAGCTCAGGCAGCTGCTGTTTCTCTCTTCGGCGGTGGTGATCTTTCTGACCTGCCTGAACTGACGCTCGAAGCGGCCCTCATGGAAGCACCTCATGCGGTTCTGGAGTCCGGAGAGATCATCGATGGCCAGCTACCCGTTATCAGTGAGCTTTTGGTGAGAAGTGGCGTGATTGCAAGCAAATCAGCTGCTCGGCGTACTATTGCCGAAGGTGGGGCTTATGCGAATAATGTCCGAATAACTGATGAATCATGGCACCCCACGACCGCTGATCTGATCCACGGAAAGTGGCTCGTTTTGCGGCGCGGAAAAAAGGCTTTTGCGGGTATCCGTACCTCGATTTGACCTGCGTGGCATTGAGGAGTTAACCTTGAGGTCCCGCAAGGGAGGAACGGACACCAAGCCGCCTGGTTTTCCAGGTGCCAAGCTAGGCCGGTCCCCACGGGTAACTTCACAAAATTCTAGGAACGAAACGTCCGATTCGGGCGATTTGACTCACTTAAGAAATTCGTGTAAGTTAGGAATGTTGCCCCAAAAACAGGCTTGACGGCCATTTTTTGGTGCGCGTCCGTACCTTGAGAACTCAACAGCGTGTCACATGTCAATGCCAATACCCCGTTCTTGGGGCTTGGCCTTCGGGTCATGCAACAAGACGGATTCCTTTGGTTGGACAAGAGCACACAGCTCTGTCCTGCCAGTTTCACAACTATTCATTTATGGAGAGTTTGATCCTGGCTCAGGACGAACGCTGGCGGCGTGCTTAACACATGCAAGTCGAACGGTGACGGTGGAGCTTGCTCCACCCGATCAGTGGCGAACGGGTGAGTAACACGTGGGCAACCTGCCCCAGACTTTGGGATAACTCCTCGAAAGAGGTGCTAATACCGGATATGAACTTTGCAGGCATCTGCGAAGTTGGAAAGTTTTTCGGTCTGGGATGGGCCCGCGGCCTATCAGCTAGTTGGTGAGGTAATGGCTCACCAAGGCGACGACGGGTAGCCGGCCTGAGAGGGCGACCGGCCACACTGGGACTGAGACACGGCCCAGACTCCTACGGGAGGCAGCAGTGGGGAAT
>CAIXFB010000246.1 GCA_903918595.1 uncultured Actinomycetes bacterium | reverse complement strand
GGACGGTTCGGGAAATCATGGAAGAGCTCGAGTGATCTTTTCCCCAGCGCGATGTTCAATTCATCAGAAAAATTGGCGCGGATCCCACCAGCAGCCTTCGAGGTGCTCCCGCCTGCAAGATCTCCGCGCTCAAGGAGAACCACACTCACCCCGGCCTCGGCCAGATGGAATGCCGTTGATGCTCCCATCACGCCGCCACCGATAACGACGACGTCTGCGGCCGAAGACAGCTCAGCCATTGATGCGGAAATCTGGGTTGTGCGGCAGATCGATGACGTCCATCTGCGCCTTCTGCAACTTGCCGCTGTAATCCCAGTTCATCGCTTGCCAGCGGGTGAATTGGTCGAGTACCCAGATTCCGCTCTGCCGAGATCCGTTCCCGCTCTTTCCGTTGCCACCAAAAGGCAAATGCGCTTCAGCACCTGAAGTGGAGTTGTTCACTGAGAGCATGCCGGCGCTGACCCCTGCCCGAAAGCGCCAGATCGATTTCGGATCCGAGGTGTAAATCGCACTCGAGAGCCCGTACCCATGACCATTGGATAACGCAATTGCCTCATCGAGAGTGGAGAAGCGTCCGACTCCCACCAGAGGCCCAAAAGTCTCCGTGTCATAGAGCGCATCTCCAGGCTTGATCCCTTCGACGATCACCGGGTGCGCAAACCAACCTGCGTCTGGGTCGCCAACAAAACCTGCACGTGGATTACTTGCGGTGATGCGACCGGTACCGGTAGATCCATGAACTGTGTGGTGCGGCTGGACCAACTCCAAGTGGCCAAGATGATCGGTCAGGTACTTCTCCGCGATCATTGGCCCGTACAACACCTCACCGGTGGGATCACCGACCGCGGCCTGTTCAACCGCTGCAACAAAACGAGATAGGACTTCGTCGTAGATGTCATCGTGAATCCACATCGTGCCAAGTGACGTGCAACGTTGGCCGGCGGTACCAAAGCCAGCAAAGAGTGCGCCTTCCACCACAAGGTCTATGTCTGCATCGGGCATGACCACCATGGGATTTTTGCCGCCGAGTTCAAGGCACGGTGATTGCAAGTGCCGCCCGGTGGTAGCACCGATCTCTCGGCCTACAGCCGTTGAACCGGTGAACCCAACTTTTTGAATGTAACCCGCGGCAAGAGCCGTCTCCAAACCAGCAGCCGTGCTCTCACCATCAGCCACCACCACCTGAAGCACGTCCGTCGGCACACCACCTGCATGAATCAGTGCAGCAAGCGCGGTTGCCACAGCACCGGCATGCTCGGCTGGCTTCCACACCACGGAATTTCCGGTCAGCAGCGCAGGGATCAAGTACCAAGACGGCACAGCAGCGGGAAAGTTCGCAGCCGTGATGATCGCGGCGGTGCCAATCGGGTTACGGAATGTGAACAGTTGCTTATCGGGCATTTCACTCGGGATCGTTTGCCCATAGAGACGCCGCCCCTCTCCGAGGAAGAAATCACAGGTATCGATGACCTCCTGCACTTCACCCAGCGCCTCGGGATAGACCTTGCCAATTTCACGTGTGACTAGTGCGGCAAGCGCCTCTTTGTTCGCTTCGATCAACCGACCCACCTGGGCAATGACCCGGCCGCGCGCCGGCGCAGGCACCCGAGCCCACCCCGGCTGGGCTTCATGGGCAATGCGAGCGCTCTCCACAAAGTCAGCTGGGGATGCAAGATCAAACTGCGCTACTACATCGTCGATCTGGGCTGGGTTCACTGAAGAGAAGGTCATGGGGTGATCCTGCCAGTAAGAGCCGGTACGGTCGGTTCATGACCACGGTGGCCGGAGCAATCATGCGGATGCTCAGCGCGCATGGCGTTTCCGTAGCTTTCGGTATTCC
>CAIXFB010000245.1 GCA_903918595.1 uncultured Actinomycetes bacterium | reverse complement strand
ATCATGCGTAATTCGGGCCGTGCCGTCATTGGCAGTATGTGCCCTGACAGCAACGAGATCCTCGGGGTCAATGATCGAGTGCAACTTGCAGAAGCTGCTGCGTTGATGCGCAATCGCATCAACGAATCGTGGATGCGTGAAGGCGTGACGATGGCCGATCCGGCAACCACATGGATCGACGTGGATGTTGAACTTGAACGCGACGTCACACTGCTTCCCGGCACTGTTTTGCGCGGTCCCACAGCCATCGCAACGGGTGCCCGAATCGGCCCGGGCACCACGTTGATCGACTGCGAAGTGGGCATTGGCGCTGAAGTCATTCACACATGGGCGCAACTTGCGGTGATCGGTGATCGCGCCAGCGTCGGCCCATTCACCTACCTGCGCCCAGGCACCGTGCTCGGTGCAGACACTCGTGCTGGTGCCTACGTTGAAATTAAGAACTCTGCAGTGGGCGACGGCTCGAAAGTGCCGCACCTGTCCTATGTGGGCGACGCCCAAATCGGCACCGGCTC
Organism: uncultured Actinomycetes bacterium; assembly: GCA_903918595.1. Lineage (GTDB taxonomy): Bacteria > Actinomycetota > Actinomycetes > S36-B12 > S36-B12 > CAIXFB01. The sequence goes on along the minus strand of CAIXFB010000245.1, from coordinate 1,082 downwards.
CAACATCGGTGCGGCCACTGTCTTCGTCAACTACGACGGCATCGAAAAGCACCCCACCGTTGTCGGTGATCATGTGCGGATTGGCTCCGACACCATGCTGGTTGCCCCCGTCACAGTGGGCGATGGCGCCTACACGGCGGCAGGCTCCGTTATTACCGAGGATGTGCCGCCCGGGGCCATGGCGGTAGGCCGGGCTCAACAGCGAAACATTCGAGGGTGGGTGGCCCGCAAGCGTGCCGGAAGTTCATCAGCAGAGGCAGCCGCTCGCGCCGAATCCCCTTCTGACACAGTTACCCCCGACTCACCATCCCCTCAGGAGGCGTAGTGGCCGAAATGTCGGTTCCGACCCAGAAGAAGCTGGTTCTTCTGGCGGGGCGTTCACACCCAGAGCTCGCGCAAAATGTCGCTGCACAGCTGGGGATCGACCTCTCTCCCACACTCGCTTATGACTTCGCCAATGGCGAGATCTTTATTCGATTCCAGCAGTCCGTCCGCGGCTGCGACGCGTTCGTCCTGCAAAGCCACACCACTCCCATCAACAAATGGATCATGGAGCAACTGATCATGATCGATGCGCTCAAGCGCGCATCTGCCAAGCGCATCACCGTGATTGTTCCGTTTTATGGCTACGCCCGGCAGGACAAGAAGCATCGCGGTCGGGAGCCGATCTCGGCCCGTTTGATGGCGGATTTGTTCAAGACCGCTGGCGCCGACCGACTCATGACGGTCGATCTGCATACCTCGCAAATCCAAGGATTCTTCGACGGCCCGGTCGATCACCTCTTTGCCCTTCCGCTGCTCTCATCGCATGTGGCCTCTCGTGTTCCGCGCGATCGCATCACCGTGGTCTCACCCGATGCGGGCCGCGTGCGAGTAGCAGAGCGTTGGACCGATGTTCTGGGTGCTCCCCTTGCGATCATTCACAAGCGCCGCGACCCTGATGTACCGAATCAGGTGCGGGTGCTCGAGGTGGTCGGTGATGTCCGTGGTCGGGTCTGCGTCGTCGTCGACGACATGATCGACACCGGCGGCACCATCGTTAAAGCGGCAGAGACTCTCATTGAGAACGGTGCGAGCGACGT
>CAIXFB010000244.1 GCA_903918595.1 uncultured Actinomycetes bacterium | reverse complement strand
TTGTTGCTGGGGCAGGTGAGGGCACGTGCGGGCGGGGCACTGGGGGATTGAGCGGTTGTCCGGTCGCGGACTCGATTTGGGCGAGCAACTTTTCATAGTCATCGGGTGAACTTGTCATGACACCAGTCTGAACCATGGTGCCAAAAAGGCCCCGACTACGCTCGCCGCGTGACACATGAGGAAGTGGGCGAGGCGATTGTCGCTGTTCTGAACCTTCTTGTTGCCCAAGGGGATCTTGCGGTTGAAGTTCCCAGCTTGGTAAACGTTGATCGACCAAAATCGCGTGAGCATGGCGACTACGCCACCAACATCGCACTCGTTCTGGCAAAGTCAGCTGGACTGCAGCCTCGTGCCATCGCAGACCTGCTCGTCTCGGGCCTCACAGGGATGCCAGGCATTGCCGCTGCTGAAGTGGCTGGTCCTGGTTTCGTCAACATTCGACTCGATAGCGCGGCGCAAGGCGAACTGGCCCGCACCATCGTTGAAGCGGGCACTTCGTACGGTACGAGCTCCACCTTGGCGGGTTCACAGATCAACGTTGAGTTTATTTCGGCTAACCCCACCGGCCCCTTGCATCTTGGTCACACGCGATGGGCGGCGGTTGGCGATGCCATTGCGCGCGTGCTAGCAGCTGCTGGGGCCACCGTCTCAAAAGAGTTCTATGTAAATGATCGCGGTGTCCAGATGGACAAGTTTGGTCAATCGGTAATGGCCGCGGCCCACGGACGGGCCGTTCCTGAGGACGGTTACCACGGCGGTTACATCCTTGACTTAGCGGCGCGCATCGTTGCCGAGAATCCTGGGATCAAGGATTTACCAGATGCTGAGCAGTTGATCGCATTCCGGGAAAATGCTTACGCGTTGCAGTTAGCGCAGCAACAGCAAGTGTTGGAACTATTCCGGACTACTTTCGATCTCTGGTACTCCGAGCGCACTTTGCACGATTCAGGCGCTGTTGAGCGCGGTTTGGACATCCTTCGACAGCAGGGCCATGTATTTGAAGAGGGTGGTGCCGTCTGGCTGCGCACCACAGACTTCGATGACGACAAAGATCGAGTGCTCGTCAAGGCCGACGGTGAATACACCTATTTCGCCTCCGATACCGCCTACTACGTCGATAAGCGGGCTCGCGGATTCGATCGCGCCATCTACCTGCTCGGCGCCGATCATCATGGCTACGTCAATCGGCTACGCGCGGTAGCTGCATGCGCCGGTGATGACATGGATGCGAACATCGAGGTACTCATCGGGCAACTCGTAAAGATCACACGCGGTGGAGTAGAGGTCAAGCTCTCCAAACGTGCCGGCAACATCGTGACCCTTGATGAGTTTGTCGATGAGGTTGGTGTTGATGCTGCTCGTTACACGCTCATTCGCTACCCGGCAGATTCTCCTTTGACACTCGATATCGAGGAGATGACAAAGCGCACGAATGACAATCCCGTTCACTACGTTCAGTATGCGCATGCCCGTATCGCCTCGGTACTTCGAAATGCGGAAGAACTAGGAATCGACTGGCGATCACT
>CAIXFB010000243.1 GCA_903918595.1 uncultured Actinomycetes bacterium | reverse complement strand
TCATAAAAACGGAATTGAAGTGAACTTCACTTCTATTCTCATGAGCGTTTGCAAGTCAATTAAGACTTGGTTCCGAAGAACTTGGCAATTGCCTTCAAACGCCCACGCTTATCGGCTGTATATTTTTAAGGAACCACCTCGTCAGTGTTACCTGACTCGTCCGCTTCGACTGTGATCAGCGAAGCCTTCGATTATGACACAGTATTTTTCTTCTTGTCACTTTATTTTTTGCCGCCTTGCCAGTTCGTCTTACTTCCTTCTAAGTCAACCCTGTCTCAGCGCAGACTTGAATTCTATACCGGGTTTCAGGGGCGGTGCTGGGTTTTCGAAGTTTTTTCTTCGTTCGGGCCTGCTACCGTTGCAACGCCCCTAAGACGGCAACATAAGGTCCGGGCGCGCATGGCACCCGAAAGGTTCGCTGAAGTTGGACCGTGTTCCACGGAAACTGCGCCTCAAAGAAGTGGGTCTAGGGTGGCAAGGTCAACTGTCCCGACGGTAATGTGCCCGGGGGTGGTACCAGTCTCGGATGTCCGTCCATACGCGAAGGGCGAGGCCCGCAGCGCCGTGACACTTGTGCGGGGTCATCCGAGTGACGGTGCCGTCGTGATTCAGGATACGGTCGAGGTGCGCCCCAGCAACTTAGTCCTTGAAGGAAATTACTTGCGCCACAGCTACTGCCGCAATTGCCAAGTTCGCCGAAACAAATGCCAACATCGACGCCTTGCGCCAGATGGTGCAGTCTATGGCTCAAGGCCTCACTGAACTCGATTTCAAGATCCACTGCCAAGTGACGTAGAACGAGAAGTCTGCGGAACGCTTCAATGGCCGGCAAATAAGGCCGACTTACAGTGCATACCCCCTAACTGGACGGTCTGATCAAGACGCGGAACACGCGTTTCTTCTCCAAGCCGCTCGTCGACCGACTGCGCGGTGCAATCGATGTGCTTATAGGGGAGCCCCCCATCGGCAGGCTGGGAGACATTGGTTGTATCCATCGACCGACTCCACCGCCGTCACGACGCGAAGTGCCAGAAGTATCGTGGGCGTGACAGCGATCGTGCTTGTCGGTCGTCGAAGGCGCGACCGGTGTGCGAGCCTTCGTAACCTTGGCTTGCGCACACTGGAAGCCCTGGGGGCAGTCATACATCGCCATGCGAAAAGAGTTAACGGACGCGAGGCCAAGAGACGTACCAACGTCGCGCGCATCTTTCACAAAAAAACGTCGCTCGCGCGACTACTGCGACTACTGATAGACGACATGATGCCGGAGCCGAGCGATCGAGGTTTTGAACCGACGCCACATGTAGGTGGTGGGCTACAAACCCTCTGCGATACTGCGCCGACCAAACCTGAGAGGACTCTGCCTTAACTCTCGGGAACGCTTCTTGACTACCATTCTTGGCTTAGCCCAAAGGCGAGTGGAGTCGAACCCGGATAATCGCAGCCCTTATGGCCTTACTTACTTTATTGGATGCACAACTGGCCTACGGGCATGTTGCGCTGCT
>CAIXFB010000242.1 GCA_903918595.1 uncultured Actinomycetes bacterium | reverse complement strand
CATTTGCGTTCGCTGCTCGGCATCTGACCCAACTTTGTGCACTTTGCACACGGCCGCCGTTCTGATGTGGCAGAGTTCGTAACATGTTCGGGCCCGAATCATTTATCCTCGTCAACTTTGATGCGGCACCGCTCTATCCAGGCATGTATGCCCTGCGAATTGACGATGGACGCATCACGCAGGTCTGGGGCAAGGCCGAGTGGAGCCCCGTCGCGGGAATCGCCACTATCGATCTGGATGGCTGCACGGTGTTGCCGGGTATAGATGATTCCCACCTCCATGGATATGAGTACGGGCGCTCACTTACTGCACTGGTCGTAGACCGCGAGACCGCCCCGGACCTCACCGCCATCCAGGAGCGTTTGCGCACTGCGCAGCCGGAGACTGGCGGCTGGATTCGGGGGATCGGTTGGGATGGCACGGGGATCGTTGGAACTGGTCCGGGTGGCACATTGTCCGCCGCAGATCTTGACGCTGCCAGGCCTGATGTTCCGATGCTCCTTGCTGATGTGACCGGCCATCAGGCGGTATGCAATTCGCTCGCATTGGAATATGCGGGCCTGACGTCGGAATCAGTGGAAGACCCCTCCGGTGGGTCGTTCGTGCGGATGGCCGATGGGCGTCCGTCCGGGCTTCTCCTTGAAGCCGCTGTTGCCGCGGTTAACAAAGTCATGCCCAAAGTCACGATTGCAGAGAAGAAAAAGTCGATCCTGGCCGGGCAACAAAGTCTTTTGGCTCAAGGAGTGACCGCTTTCACAGATCCGGGATTGGGACCGGGCGCTGCCACATTGATGGACGGCACCGGTGACCTTGATGCAGTTCGCGCTTATCAAGAATTGGATGCGGCCGGGGAACTGCACCAGCGCATCTCACTGATGTTGTTGTACGGCGGTCTTGGCGGTACGCGTGCGGATCAGGTAGCCGAGGGACTCGATGAGTACGGGGGACCGACATCGATGGAGCCGTTCGGGCACCTTGCTATCGATCAGGTCAAAGTATTTGCCGATGGAATCCCGCGCAGTCGAACAGCGTGGATGCGTGAGCCATACGACGATTGCACTCATGGCCACCTCCAGGTAGCTGGAGCAACGGATGATGAACGGGTGGCCGAACTCGCTGCAATTGTCGAGGCGGCAGCATCCCGAGGATGGCAGGTGGGTCTGCACGCCACCGGTGACCTCACGGTCCATCACGTGGTCGACGTACTGACGCGCAATAACGCTGCCGAGATGCGCCATTACGTCATCCATGGGGATTTCGTCGCTGTGGATGATCTGGCGATCATGTCGGCGCACAACATCACACTCAATTCCAACCCGAGCATCCGCTGGGCTGTGGGAGATAGCGTCTCGCCTGTCATTGGGATGGAGCGCAATGCCCGCAGGCAACCGTTGCGTACGGCCTGGGATCTCGGGGTCAACGTATGTGCCTCATCGGATGCTCCTGTGGCTCCGCCCGACTGGCGGCTCATCGCAGCTTCCGCAATGACGCGTGCAATCCGCACAGATCCCGCGAGGTCGGACGGTCAGCAGCTCACCGGGTTGGAGACCATGCTCGCCCTGACGGCGAATGGGGCTTGGCAGGGCCATCAAGAGTCATGGCGAGGGGCGATTTTGCCAGGGCTGGCTGCGGATCTAGTAGTCCTAGACGCGCGGGTCGATTGGAAAGAGCCCTGGTCACTCGTCAGTACCGGTATCCGAGCCACCATTGCGGGAGGTCGTATTGTTCACGGCAGTCTATGAATCGAGGGGTTGCAGATGGTGAACATCGTCATGATCATGGCGGATCAACTGCGTTCAGATCATCTTGGTTTCATGGGCAAGGTCCCCGTCAAGACACCACACTTGGATCGGCTTGCGCGTGGGGGTCAGGTGTTCACGAATACCTACGTCACGAATCCCGTGTGCATGCCCAACCGCGCGTCCATCATGACCGGGCGTTGGCCTTCTGCTCATGGCCTGCGCACTAACGGTATTCCTCTAGATCCCGAGGCTTTCACCTTCGCACGTTCTCTTCGAAGTGCGGGATGGGTGACGTCAGCCGTGGGGAAACTGCACTTTCAGCCGATGGGCTATCCCTTTGAGGATTACCAGCTAGACGAGATCAAGCAGGTGATGCCCGCCCTGTGGGAGCAGGCAATCGATCGTTTCGGAGGAGATTTCGTCTCATGGGAGGACTACGAACGCCACAGTAAAGAGGAGGTAGTCCTTCCTGTTGACTACTACGGATTCGATGACGTGGCGCTCACGAGTGGGCACGGAGATCGTATTTCTGGCAATTACGTCCAATGGGCACGGTCACGTGGATTTGATCCCATGGAGCAGGCTGGGGTCGCGCATTCCCGTAACGTGTACCCGGGTTGGAACCATGTCTATGAGTCGGCCGTTCCGGCTGAGCTGCATGCCACGACCTATGTAACGGACATGGCAGTCGAGCGTGTGAAGTTGTATTCGGAATCCAACGAGCCGTTCCTTCTTTACGTTTCATTTCCTGACCCGCATCATCCCTTCGCGCCCCCAACCGAATATTGGAATCGGCACTTACCGCAGGACATGCCTGTGCCGGACTCCTTCCATGATGCTCACCTGGGTTCGCCCGCCTACGTTCGCAAGATGATCGATAATCAGGGCAGTCCGAACATCGACCCGATGATGGTCTGGGCGCCGACGGAGGATCAGTATCGGCATGCCCTTGCGGCTGAACTGGGGTCAATCGAGTTCATCGATGACTCCGTTGGCCGAATTCTGGATGCTCTGGAAAACACTGGCCAGGCGCAGGAAACCATCGTCATCTTCACATCTGACCACGGCGACGTCTTCGGTGATCACGGGCTAATGCTTAAGCATTTCACCCACTATCAAGGTGTGGTCAAAGTCCCACTGATCATCAGTGCGCCCGGTTACGGGCACGCGGTCCATCACGAACTCGTGAGTAGCGCAGACATTGCGCCCACCGTGGTCGAACTTGCGGGTGCGGTGCCCCTGAAGGCCGCCCAGGGTCAGTCACTTGTGCCCCTGATGGAAGGTGGGGCTGGTCCCCATGAGGCACTCATCATTGAAGAGGATCAGCCTTTCGGAATTGATGGATTGCCCGGCCCTGTGCGTATGCGGACGGTTGTGACGAGTGATTTGCGGCTCACTCTGATTGCCGGCCAGGGGATTGTGGAGCTCTACGACCTGCGTGTTGATCCCCACGAACTGGTGAATCTCGCCGACGAAGCGGAAGCAACGGAACTGCTTGCTGCGGGTCGCGCAGCACTGTTGGAGCAGGTTGTCCTGCTTTTGGACGACACGTCGGTCCCTTTTCACGCGGCGTGACAAGCGTGATTCCTGCTCGCCGGTATAGATCTAGGAAATTTCGTCAAAATGTCACCTGAATTTCATTTGGGCGCTAACGTTCAGAAAAGAAGGTCTCACCCACGCTGTGTCACCCATGGAGGAATGTTGCTCAACATCACTCGTACATCGCTCGCCGGCGCCATGGCCGCCGGCCTTGCGGCGACTGCGCTCTCTATAGCCGCCGTACCAGCTCAAGCAGCAACGGATATCAAGGTCGGCGTCACGGCCGTCAACTCAACCGGCGCTATCCAGTATGCAATTGACTCTGGCATCTTCGCCAAGAATGGCATCAACGTTACAGAGTTGGTCGTGTTCGCGGCGCCGCCGCCGTCCATCGCAGCTCT
>CAIXFB010000241.1 GCA_903918595.1 uncultured Actinomycetes bacterium | reverse complement strand
CTGCCCACCAGCGACTTCACTGACGTCTGAGCATGAAATTCACCCTGACAGGGCACGCACTCGTTGAGGTGCTCGCGGAGCTGCCTTTCCCTGGCCAGTTCGAGTTCTTTGTCGATCAGAGCACAGAGATCGTTCAGCGCACGCTGACAAGCCACCTGGTCACTCATCTGCGCTCACCTCACTCCCAGCATCTGAATCTGACGGAATTAGTCCGTGCTCCCTCGCATAACCTTGTAACGCATCGCGGAGCAATTTCCTTCCCCGATGCAGCCTCGACATCACGGTTCCTATCGGAGTGTCCATGATTTCGGCGATCTCCTTGTACGGAAATCCCTCCACATCTGCCAAATACACCGCCAGCCGAAAGTCATCAGGGAGATCAGCCAGTGCGGCGAGCACCTCGGCATCACCGATCCGCTCCAGCGCTTCCACCTCGGCCGAGCGCATCCCGCCCGGAAGCCGAGCATCTATCCCATGCATCTGCGCATCCGTGAGGTCATCCACGGGTTCAGAGAACGGTTGCCGTTGCCCTTTCCGGTAATTGTTGATGAAGGTATTCGTCAAAATTCGAAATAGCCAGGCGCGCAGGTTGGTTCCCTCAGTGAAGGAATCAAATGCCGCATACGCCTTGAGGTACGTCTCTTGAACAAGGTCCTCAGCATCAGCCGGACTCTTGGTCATGCGCAATGCAGCGGAATACAACTGATCGAGGAACGGCAGTGCGTCTTGTTCGAAACGGGAACGGGTGGCCTCCGCGGCGCTCACCACAAGCCCACCGATTCCTCCTGCAACGGCTCAAGTAATGCAGCCCCGTTATTCCTGACAGCATTGACCATTCTTGAAACCGGGTACGCATCGAGTGGGCCAACACTCATCTGAGCAGCCCCACGCGGGTCCAACAGATCTGAGACCTGCCCGGAGGAAGTCGTCGGACTCAACCAGTGAGTCCACTCGGATTTCGGCATGAGTACCGGCATTCGATCGTGGATCTTGGCAATCTCAGCTCGTGGCTCGCGCGTCATGATTGTGAAAGTCTGGCGTATCGGCGCTTCAGGATTTGTCGGATCGCTCCATAATTCGTACAAGCCGGCCATGGCAAGAGTTGTGCCATCTGCCGCGTGAATGTAGAACGGCACCTTGGACGGTCGGTACCACTCGTAATAACCACCAGCAGGGACCAGACAGCGTCGGCTAGCAACGGCCCGCCGAAATGATGGCTTGGCGTGGGCTGTCTCGGAGCGAGCATTCGTCAGCTTGGTCGCGATCGAACTGTCCTTCGCCCACGACGGAATCAGACCCCAGGTCGCGTGATCAAGTAGCCGGGCACCATCTTCGCCCTGGCGGACTATGCATGCCAGCATTGATGGGGCGATGTTGTAGCTCGGCAACCATTGCTCAACGAGTGAAACATCCACATCGAATTCGCGCACCAATTGGGCAGCGTCAAGGGCCAACGCGTATCTTCCGCACACACCCTCAGAGTAGGTGGCATACCCACATCAGCGTCGCCCGAGGCACCGGTCAATGCAGACCAGTAACCTAAACATCGTGCAGCAGTCGGAGAGTGCCAGCGAGGCCCAATGGTGGCCGGCACCCACCTGCAACCAACCTGTTCACTCCACTGTGGATGTTCCTGGTTCAAAATCAGCAAGTAACCGTGCACTTGTCCTGAGTGCTCTTTCCCACGGTCCAAGCACAATCAGTGGACTGCTGGATGCTCGCGATACCCAGCTCATGATCGCCGGACTCCGAGCACTGGGCACAGGAATTGATACCTCCGCACCGGATAGTTCAGGAAATGTCACGGCACGAGTTACCCCGGCAGCCTTGACTGGCCCGGCAGACATTTATGTGGGACTAGCCGGCACGGTGATGAGATTCTTACCGCCCGTGGCTGCACTTGCCACCGGTCCAGTCTCCTTTGACGGTGATCCGCACGCCCGAGTCCGTCCCATGCAATCGATGATCGACGCACTGCGGCATGTGGGCGTGAGCGTCTCGGCCGCTGACGGTCACCTGCCATTTTCACTCACCAGTGTTGGCCATGTTCGCGGCGGCACAATCTCCATCGATGCATCGGCATCGAGCCAATTCATTTCCGGGTTACTGCTCAGCGCAGCGCGATTCGAGAATGGCCTCACGATTACACATGTGGGTCCACCAGTTCCGAGCCTTCCGCACATCGACATGACGATCGCCATGCTGCGTGAGCACGGAGTTGAGGTTGACACCGATGGATCCACCTGGTGGTCCGTCCGCCCAGGCACTATTCACAGCCGAGACACCGTCATCGAGCCAGATTGTTCAAACGCTGCACCATTCATGGCTGCCGCTCTCATCACGAACGGCACAGTCAAGGTGGCCCGGTGGCCCAACACCAGCACCCAGCCCGGAATTGCCATCCGGGAGCTGCTGGAGCGCATGGGAGCCAGAGTCGTTCTCGATGACTCTGGGCTGACCGTCTCGGGGACCGGCGACATTCGAGGAATTGATGCGGACCTGTCCGCAGTAGGTGAACTTGCTCCCACCATCGCGGCATTGGCAGCTCTCGCATCAGGGCCGTCTAGGTTGACCGGCATTGCGCACCTACGCGGCCACGAGACCGATCGCCTTGCTGCCCTCACTCGAGAGCTCAATGCACTTGGTGGTGATGTGGTTGAGCTGCCAGATGGTTTGCAGATCAACCCAACCGCACTGCGCGGCGGGCGCTTTCACACATACGCCGATCACCGGATGGCAACAGCAGGTGCGCTGATCGGTCTTCACGTCCCCGGCATCATCGTTGAAAACATTGAGACCACGAACAAAACGATCCCTGATTTCCCTCGGCGTTGGAATGAACTGCTGGCGGATCATCCGTGAGCCGGCAGCATGAACGTCTCGATGAAGATGACGTTCGGGTGCGACCAGGCCGACACAAGTCCCGGCCACGCACCAAAGATCGCCCCGAGCATCTCGAAGCCACAGATGCGCAGGTGACCACCGTTGATCGCGGGCGATTCACCATCTTGTACACGAACGGAGCCGAAGGTTACGCCGTCAAGGCACGCGAACTTGGCCGCAAAGGCATCGTCGTCGGTGACCGAGTGCATGTCGTGGGCGATCCCACGGGTGGCCTTGACTCCCCCGCCCGGATCGTTCGCCGCGAAGAGCGATCATCAGTGCTACGCCGTACTGCTGACGACTCGGATCCGGTGGAACGCATATTGGTGGCAAACGCCGACCAACTTGCTGTAGTCACCGCGACCGCAAACCCAGCGCCCAGTCCTGGCCTGATCGACCGCGCTCTCGTGGCGGCGCTCGATGCCGGACTGAGACCGATCTTGATTATCACCAAAGTTGATGTGGCGAGCCCCGATGAACTCATCGCGACGTATGCACCATTGGATGTCCCGATCTACCTCATCGGCAATAAGCAAGTCACCGAAGAGCTCAGGTCCGCACTCACCGATCACCACACGGTGTTAGTTGGCCACTCGGGTGTTGGTAAATCCACCATGGTCAATGAGTTGGTGCCCGACGCAGATCGACGCATCGGTCATGTCAACCTCGTCACCGGTAAAGGTCGGCATACGTCAACAAGCGCTATCGATTTCCCACTGGCAAGTGGCGGGTCCATCATCGACACTCCGGGTATTCGTTCCTTCGGATTGGCTCATGTCACGGTCGAGGCGTTGATCAGACCCTTCGAGGATCTGCATGCGCTCACTGAGAATTGCCCGAGAAGTTGTTCACACGATGAGCCCGAGTGCGCATTGAACAATCTCGACGATCCAGTGCTCGTGAGTCGGGTAGCTGGGCTGCGGAGATTACTGCGAAGTCGCAGCGAGAGCACCGACTGATCCCCACACCGCTTCAGCTCCCGAATGGCCGGTCAACACTGTCCAGATAATCGTCCCAACCGCAACGAGTATCACAACTCCGGCAAGAATCATCAGACTAGGCGGCCTGCGCCGGTTCCCTGGAATCCCTCGGTCAAGCAGCCAGAAGATCGTGACCACCAGGAAAAACACCAGTGCTATCACCGGCAGCTGATTCCCGTAGTTGACGTGTTCTGCGGGTGCTCCCACCTGTCGAGCTAAGTTTTCACCGGAGGACTTGGAGATGAATGCTGCAACCGCTCCCACCAGTGCTCCGGCAACGACAATCACCCCGAAGCGCTTCGACCATGCCGGACGAGAAGCGATCGCTATGGCACCGAGAGCCGACAAGGGCAACATGATCACAGCCAGATGCACGATGAGGGGGTGGAGGGGCAGCCCAAGCACGAGCACAGATTAGTTGGGTGGCAATGCCGTATCGCTGCACAGGGTCTGCCCTTGAAAATGGGTCCATTAGATTAACGACGTGCCAGCCGACGTCACTGCCCCCGACTTTTCGAACGACCTTGCCCTGGCGCTGAGCCTTGCTGATGCGGCGGATCAGATTTCCATGGATCGATTTGGTGCTCGTGACTTAGTCATTGAGACAAAACCAGATCTGACGCCGGTGAGTGATGCTGACCAAGCGGTAGAGCGCACGATTCGCAACTTGCTCTCAGTTGACCGACCACAGGATGCAATTCTTGGCGAGGAATTTGGCTCCACCGAAGGCCGCCGTCAATGGATTCTCGATCCGATTGATGGCACTAAGAACTACGTTCGCGGGGTACCCGTCTGGGCCACCCTGATCGCATTGAAGGTCGACGACGACATTGCAGTGGGGGTCGTCTCCGCGCCTGCTCTGGGGCGCAGATGGTGGGCTATGACAGGTGGCGGTGCATTCACGACCAGTCCTGGCGCTCCTGCTGCTCGACGCATCAACTGCAGCCTCGTCACCAGCATCAATGACGCATCATTTACCTATTCCGATGCAGTCGGCTGGGATACCCGCGGCGCGGAAGCTGGACTGGCCGAGCTTCTGCGCACCACATGGCGACAACGGGCGTATGGAGATTTCTGGTCGCACATGATGGTCGCTGAGGGCGTGGTTGACATCGCCGCTGAGCCAGTCCTTGAGACATACGACATGGCGGCCCTGATCCCGATCGTGCAAGAGGCCGGCGGGCGCATCACCTCATTTGCCGGCGGGTCTGCCTTGGGGGGCGGTTCCGCGCTGACCACGAACGCACTTCTTCACGATCAGGTCGCACTTGTGTTGAGGGGGTGACAAAACGGCCGTGCGGGGGTGACTATTGACTCCTCCGCCCTGGAGGCCCCGTCTGGAGGTGCCTCATGCAACTTTCATCCATTCTGTTGAGCAAGGGGAGTTTCGTTGCCACCATCTCCCCCGATGCCAGCGTGGCAGATCTCGTCAGCGCACTCGCGAAACATCGCATCGGGGCAATGATCGTGTCCGTCGATGGTGAATTCATCATTGGGATCGTCTCTGAGCGTGACATTGTGCGCGCTCTCTCTGCAGGCCCGAGCATTCTTCAGCAGCCAGTCAGCGCAATCATGACGAGTTCAGTGCACGTTGCACCACCTGATGCCCACATCGACGAGTTGACCGAAATGATGACTGAACGGCGGATTCGTCATGTCCCCGTCACCGATGAGTCCGGCCGCATCTTGGGCATTGTCAGCATCGGTGACATTGTCAAAACCCGACTTGGCGAGTTGGAGACCGAAAGAACCGCCTTGCTCGACTACATCAACCGCGGCGGCTGATCCGAACTGGTGATCCGTTCTGGGGCCTGATCGTTACCAGAGGTGCCCCTTCGGGCATTTCAGGTGTAAGAGGTGAAACTCGAAATGCTCTGGCGAGTTCGGCCAGCATCAGCACGCCTTCAACATTGGCGAAGTCGCGTCCAATGCACAACCTGAGCCCTGCCCCAAATGGAATAAATGCATCCCTTTCAAATGGGCGCAGAAAGCGATCCGGGTCAAACCTGGACGCATCTGCCCACACCGCTGGGTGACGGTGCAAGAGGTAAGGACTCATGATGATGAGCGCACCGGCAGGGATGTGGTGCCCGGCGAGTTCATCTTCACCCAAAGAGGCACGAGTGATCAGCCAAGCGGGTGGATAGAGCCTGAGGGTCTCATCGAAAACCGCTTTCGTGAACGTGAGTTCCCGATAGTTTGCAAGGGTGCCTGGCCGTGATCCGAGCACTCGATCCGCTTCAGCTGCGACCCGTTCCTGAATTTCCGGATTGCGCGCCAGCAAGGACCACGCCCACGAAAGCGCACTCGCCACGGTTTCGTGACCGGCCACGATAAATGTGACGATCTCATTGCGGATCTCTTCCTCAGAGAGGGAGGCTCCACTCTCATCGCGAGAACTGCGCAGCAGGTCGATCATGTCTACGCCAGTGGAGTCACCCCTGGCTTGCCCTTCGCGCTGCATAAGCATGCGAGACACCGCAGCGTCGAGCTTCGCCACCGATCGGGACAGTTTGCGATTACCCGGCGTGGGTAGCCAAGAGGGTGGACTCAGGGGAACACGCGCCCGAGCAATAACCACGTCGAGTGCATCAAGGGTCGCAGTCGTCAGGGTTCGAGCATCGGTGGATAGATCCGTCCCAAAAAGTGCATGGCCCACAACCTCTAGTGCTGCGTGCATCATGTATTCATCAGCATCGACGATGGACCCATCGGGAAGAGCCGACCAATCGGCGATCACTCGCCGGGTCGCCGTAGTCACATGGCCCACCACTGCGTCAAGAGTCTCGTGATGAAATGCCGGTTGGACCAGAGGCCGTTGCCGACGCCAGGTGGCCGTGTCTGCTGTGAGCAGACCCTCTCCTGTGACAAGTGAAAGCGCCTTGTATTGGATCGTTGACTTGCCATAGTTCCGCGAATTACCCACAAGCACTCGACGAACTGCCCCCGGCTCGTTCACTAGGTAACTGGGGGGTCGTGGAATCGGAAACTGCACGACGTCGCCGTATTCACTCCACACCGAATTCAGATACTGCAGGGGATCTCGTCGAATTGCGCCCATTGCAGTGAGCATCTGCGGACCTAGCGGGCCAGGTGCCGTTGCCGGCGTTCCAAGGAAGTGGGTGGGACGTTTGCGAGAGCCCACTATTAACCCAGCACAGGTGTCTCTTCAACGAAGATCCGAACCCGACCACTCACATGCGCTATCGAGTCGGCGGCAACTCCCTTGCCGATCTCTGTCTCATAGGCGGCCAAGAAATCTTCTCGAGAGTTGAACCAGAGTTCCGTGATCCCGTCAATCTCCACATCTTGATCATCGGAGACTAGGTTGAAAGTGATCCGCTGAACTCCGGGCAACTGCCGCGCCAAAGGGGCGTGCTCCCCCAACCACCATTCGGAAAATTCCTGGTGGGTCATATCGGATCGACGTGTGAGCAGAATCATCGATTTGAACATTGAACACTCCTGACGTTTCGAACTACGAAGGTTTAAGAACTCGCGCGTTGGGGCGCCCGCCAACACTCAGGGCTAAGCCAATAACGATCTCATCAGGGTGCGGCGCGTCAGGAACACACAGGTCAACAGCATCCATGTCGTCGAAGACCCATCGATCATCCTTGTTGCCGATAGGCATCGTGATGGAAGCGCCCGGGCCAGCAACTTTCTTTGTGCCGGGGATGATGTCAACACCGCCACCAATGGCTGCACGCACAGGTGCCCCGAATCGTGGATGCAAAATAGCCGCTGAATGCTCGCGGTCACCATTGATCCCGATGATTGCTCCCTTGCCGTACCCGCGCACCTGATCGGGATTGACCCCAAAGGCATGAAGTGCAGCGAGCGCACGCTCAACGAGGAAGCCCGCAGCTTCAGCACCGAGTATTTCCAACTCGGAGAGATCATCTCCGCGAGCCGGACCAGTAAGAGGATTAGCGACCACAACAGAGGCCACCACCACGATGGTCGCTGGATCAACCGAGACACCCGCTTCAGAAAACGTGTGCTGCACGCTTACCTGTGAGCTGCGAACCTTCATGCGGTGACTACTTCGGCGATTGGAATGCGCGCATAGCTTGTACCGCGCTGCGCAAGGGTCCGACCAATCGGTTCCACTACCTCGCGGAATTCTTGTTCAGTAATTCCCTGGCCGTGGGTTGCCCCAGCAGCTCGCGAGATATTTTCATTCATCAAAGTGCCACCTAAATCATTGACTCCGGCGGAGAGCAACTGCTGAGCTCCTATGACGCCGAGTTTAACCCATGAGGCTTGAATGTTGTCGATCCAACCGTGATAGGCGATCCGCCCTACGGCATGCATCAGCACCGTCTCACGCCAAGTAGGTCCACGTCTTGCCGCCCTCTTCAAATAGATCGGCGACGCCATGTGTACGAAGGGAAGTGGCACGAACTCCGCGAAACCACCTGTGCGCTTTTGCAGATCCCGTGTACGAACGATGTGGCGAGCCCAACTTTCTGGGTGTTCGATGCTGCCGAACATAATCGTGACATTGGAATGCAGACCAATCGAGTGGGCCGCTTCGTGCGCATCGAGCCACTCTTGAGTATTGATCTTGTCTGAGCAGATTATTGCTCGAATTTGGTCATCAAGAATTTCGGCGGCTGTTCCGGGCAAGGATTTCAATCCCGCTTGCTTGAGCCGTGTCAGGTAGTCCACTAATGGCTCGCCCAATCGCCGGGCCCCCTCGGTCACTTCAAGCGCGGTGAAGCCGTGGATGTGCATTTCTGGTACCGCCTGCGACACAACGGTGGCAACCCGGATGTAGTAGTCGCCATCAAAGTCCGGGTGGATGCCACCTTGTAAACACACTTCAGTGGCACCGAGCGCTGCCGCTTCACGAACCTTTTCAGCAATCTCTTCATCACTGAGCAGGTACGGTGCACCGCGTAAGTTCAGTGACAACGGACCCTTGGAGAAGCCACAAAACGTGCACTTGAATGTGCACACGTTTGTGTAGTTGATGTTGCGATTCTTGACAAATGTCACGACGTCGCCATTGACAGAGGATCTGAGCTGGTCAGCGAGTTCCGCCACTGCAACAACTTCGCGGCCACGCGCAGAGAAGAGCGTGACAATCTGTTCCTCGCTCACTTCTTGACCTGCCCGCACTCCATCAAGTACTTCACGGACAGCACCAGAGGCGCTGCCTGTGCCGGGGATCAATTGCATGGGGGTGCGATCCGAACCTGAATACCAAGCTGTTGATCGACGTCCGATTTGAATTACTTCGGCACCCGTGCCTACGTTGGCGGCCTGCTGATAACGCTCAGGGAACACAGCACCCGGGTCATCGCGACCCAACCCTTGGGCATCTGAGCGGTCGAGCACCGCAAAATGCAGCGCTGGGTCAATCCAGCGATCAGCTGCCCGTGCAAATTCTGGATACACGGTCAAACGCGGCGTGAGTTCGAAGCCTCGCGACTGAGCCACCTGACGCAGGGCGTCCAGCGTTGGCCATGGCTTTTCTGGGTTGACGTGATCAGCCGTGACGGGTGACACCCCGCCAAAGTCGTCAATGCCGGCGTCGATGAGGAGACCAGGATCGTCGACCAAATTCGGTGGTGCCTGAACGTGCACTGTTGCCGGAAGGATCACCCGCGCCAAGGCAATTGCATCGACCAAATCAGCCACGGAACATGCAGGTTCATTTCGCATCAGGGTGCCATGTTTGGGCACAAAATTTTGCACTATTACTTCTTGCACATGGCCGTGCCGGTCATGGGACTCAGCGATGGCCTCGAGAGCTGCGATTCGATCCTCTCGGCTTTCACCGAAACCCACCAGAATCCCTGTGGTGAACGGGATCGATAGCTCACCTGCCCATTCAAGGGTGGCGAGTCTGCGGCTCGGGTCCTTATCTGGCGCACCGCGATGGGCCGCTAAGTCTGGATTCAATGATTCGATCATCATTCCCTGGCTCGGCGAGACTGTGCGCAAAGCAGCGAGATCAGCGCGAGAGATTGCACCAGCGTTTGCATGTGGCAGCAATCCGGTTTCATCGATCACGGCTTGAGCAGCAGCCACAAGGTAATCGATGGTGGTCGCATAACCGGCGGCATCGAGCCACTCACGAGCTACTGGGTATCGCTCCTCGGGAAACTCACCAAGAGTGAAAAGGGCTTCGTGACACCCTGCCTCAGCACCTTGTCGGGCTATTTCCAGCACTTCGTCAATGGAGAGATACGGAGCAGGCAGGTGGGCGGGTGATTGGGCGAAGGTGCAGTACCCACATTTGTCCCGACACAACATCGTGAGTGGGATGAATACCTTCGGCGAGTAGGTAATTGCTGTGCTGCGGAAACGTTCAGCCACGACCGACCGCTCCTATCTCGTTTCTCACATCACAATGTCGACACCGCATGATGCAGCCCCGGCCGGAGGACATCGTTGCATATGTCCAAGAAGCCGGGGCTGACCGTGCAGATTACGCGCACAGAGCGCTACTGAATGTGCGCCCTGGCCGGCCCATAGGTGCGAACGTTGGCCCGTGATGCAGTCCAGGTCCAGCCCGGTTCCCGGGCTGGGGGTGTCTCCGAGACGATGCTTAATCCGGCACCCGCTGCATTTGCGAACGAGTCATCTACATGGATCACGTTGTCGTAACCGTGATGCTGAAGAAGCGATGCCACTGCAGATGCGCGATAACCCGAACCGCAGTAGACGAATACGTCTTGTTCGGTCGGAATTTCAGACATTCTGTCGAGTACTTCGTAGAAGGGGATAAATATGGCACCGGCCACATGCCCAGACTCCCATTCCAAGATTTGTCGGGTGTCAATCACCAAGGCAGCCGGATTCTTCTTCCATTCCTTCGCCAATTCATCGAAATCGACACGACGAATTTCATCTGTGGGTTCGCCAGCTTGGACCCACGCCTCAGGGCCACCCACTGCGTGCGCTGCAGGCCGATCGATCCCAATGCGTACGAGTTCCCTTTGGGCAGCCGCAACCTGCTCCTTGGTCGAGCCGAGCAACGTGACCGGCGTTCCCCACGGAATCATCCAGCCGAGGTAGTTGACGAAGGCTCCATTGAGGTCGAAATTGATGGAGCCGGGCACATGTCCGGCAGCGAAAATCTCGCGCGAGCGCAGATCGACCACCCACTCACCATCAGCCACTCGGCGGCGAAGTTCGGCCGGATCAGCAAGCGCTGGTAGGGAAAGGTCAACGGGTGCAGGGCCAGCGGCATTCGCCGGACCCATGTGGGCGTAGTAGGCGGGGAAGACGTCAAGGCCGGCGAGCACCATCTCTACAAAGTCGCCTTCGACTTGGGTGAGCGCGGGGTTGATGCCCTTTTCTTGTCCAATCGAGGTTTGCACGCCTTCGGTTTGAATCGATGAACAGAATGAACCGAATCCGTGGGTCGGGAAGATCGCCGTGTCATCAGCAAGACCATCGGCCAATTTGTGGGCGGAGTGCCACTGGTCATGCGCTTGCTTGACGGTGAGATCTGGCGCCACCAGATCAGGGCGGCCCACCGTCCCATAGAGGAGTGATCCGCCAGTGAACACTGCACCCGGGTGCTTATCGCGGCTCACCGCGAAGGAGATGTGATGAGGGGTGTGGCCCGGAGTGTGCACGACCGCCACGTCTAGATCCCCAACGCGGAAGCTATCGCCATCGCCCACCGCGGTGACATTGCTCTCGGCCAGGTAGGACAACTCGACGCCAGCCGGAACCATGTATTGGGCACCGTGCGTCTTCGCGAACTGATAACCACCATTGACATAGTCGTTATGAATATGTGTCTCGCCCACATGCGTGACGGTGAGCCCGTGTTCGGCGATCAACTGCTCAACGCGATCGGTATCGCGTTGCGGATCAATCACGATCGCATGCACGCCATCGTGAGCGATGTAGCCGCGATCCCCCAATCCCGACGTTTCAACGACGAGAACGTGGGGGGCACTGGTGGCTGTGGTCATGAGAGATTTCCTTTCGCATGGAATCAAACTGATCCTAACTATACCCCCCGGGGTATAGGCTGTCCAGTGCTTCCGCAAAGTGTCCTCGGCGTGAACTTTGTGTGACAACAAGCACAAGCCGGCTAATTTGTTTGGCCAAACTACAAACTTGCGACATAATCGTTATGTGGCAGGGAGACCCCCCGGCACACCTAACACAAGAAAAGACAGGAGAGACCCTCCATGAAACCGTTTGCACAATTATTCGCTTCCATGTTTGACCGTCACGAGGATGCGCCGAATGCAGCATCTCGCCGGTCGATGTACCGCGAGTGGGACCGTCAGCGCCAATCGGCACTGACCCCTTCAGATCGTTCGGAAATCGACGCGATCTTTTCTCGCAGTCTGTGACCTCTCGGGCCGCATCGGAACCCAAGGTGAGCATTGTCGGAAACGCACCACTCACCACGGGTATCTGGTGCGGCCCTACGTCATAGATGACGACTTAACTGAAATCAACGATCACCGGAGCGTGATCACTCCACCGCTCCGCATAGGTGTGGGCTCGACCAATCTCCACCCGCTCTGCTCGATCGGCCAGCGCCGGGGTGGCGACCTGGTAATCAATTCGCCAACCTGCGTCATTGTCGAAAGCCTGACCCCGCCACGACCACCAGGTATACGGTCCGGGCCCCTCTCCCCCGAGGCGCCGGCCCAGATCCACCCAGCTCTTGGCGAACCACGAGGTCAAGTGCGCGCGTTCGTCCTCAAGGAAACCGGCCTTTCCAACATTGCCCTTCCAATTCTTGATGTCGACTTCATGATGAGCGATGTTCAAATCGCCGCAGACCAACACGTGCGAGTCGTCGCGCTTGGCTGTACGAGACAACGCCGCTAACCGTTTGCCCATGGCATCAAGGAATACATATTTATCGGCCTGCTTCTGGGTACCCGCTTCACCAGAGTGCACATAGACCGAGACCACCGTTACCCGACCAAACGGTGCTTCGAGATCAACCTCGACCCATCGACCAAGGCCATCCATCCCATCCACCTTCACATGGTCTCGCTCGGCCAAGGGTTGATTGCGACTCAGTACGGCAACGCCCGCGCGGCCCAGCTCAGGAGCCGGCGCATGCGCCACATGCCAGGTGTCCAATCCACTTTCCGCGAGCGCCTCATGAAGTTGATCGTGGGTGGCCCGCACCTCTTGTAAACAGATCACATCAGCGCCCGAGTCACGCAGCCACGCGAGTCCTCCACGGCGACCGGCAGCCCGCACCCCGTTCACATTGACCGTTATGACTTTCCAGGGCTTGGGCACGCGTCAGACTCCCTTGTTCCAGTCAGTTTCTGCAGCCACCCGCAACGCTTGCGCCGCGATCGTCAGGGCTGGATTTTGTGCAGCGCTCGAGGGGAAGAACGACGAGTCAACAATGAAAAGATTTGGTACATCATGCGATCGGCACCACGGATCAAGGACACTCTTTGCTGGATCGGTGCCAGCTACTGCTGTCCCACACATGTGACTATTCATTGAGATGTCGAAGCGCTGCTCAAAAACAGCGGTGTAACCGGCCGATTTGAGCATGCGACGTGCGGCTCCCAGCAGTGCTTCGTGCCGCTCGTAATTAGTGCGCTTCCACGCGATCACAATCCGCCCATCACGATTGACCGTGACTCGATTCAGTGGCGAGGGCGTGTCTTCGGCCATCACCACCCATTCGACGCTACGCGCAGCCATGGTGTCGAGAATTTTGCGCGGCACTCTCGTGGCATGCGTCTTCATCATCGAACCCTGAACTTTGCCGATCAACTGGATCGTGCCACCCGGGTAACCATCGCCAAGGTCGTTGTACCAATCATTCACCGCGACCGTCTTTTGGAAGACCACGTCGTTTATCCGGCGGGGATCTATCGCTGCAATATGAGTGTTGTTATGCACCATGTAATTGCGGCCCACCAAACCCGAACTATTGGCGATTCCCTCTGGGGCTTCTTCTGACGTTGATCCCAACAGCAACGCGACCGAGTTAACAGCACCGCCGGACAGCACAAAAGAACCACCGCGCACTTCAAGGGGTTCACCGCCCCGCGTGCCGTGTAGGGCTACCACTCGACCCTGTTCGAGTTCCACTCGTGTGATGCGCGCACCCGTGAGCAGACGCACATTCCCACCAGCCAACGCTGGGCCCAGCGCACACGTCTCCGAGTCTGACTTGGCTCCGAGTCGGCACGGAAATCCATCGCAGGTTTGGCACCTGATGCAGGAGCCACCTGGGCTGAGGTCTATTCCCATCGCCGTGCTGTTCGGGTGCACCCCGAATTCGCGCAAACGATCAATCGTGGCCGAGATGTACGGCTCATGCGCCAGTGCTGGATAGGGGTACTCCCGACTGCGCCACGGCTCACTCGGATCCTCGCCAGTTTTGCCGTGCACTTTGTACAACGCTTCTGCGTCGCAGTAATAGGGCTCGATATCTGCGTATGAGAACGGCCAGGCAGGAGAAATCGCACCGGGATACACCGTCTCTACAAAGTCACGCTCACGAAAGCGCGGCAGGCTAGCGCCGTACACCTTGCTATTTCCACCCACCACATAATGCACGCCCGGGCTGAACTCGCGGCCCTGCTCATCAAGCCACTTTTCATCAGGCTTGTAGCGACGCTCAGCGAAAACCGCTTCGGGCGACCAGTTCTCGGGTTCGCGGGGCAAGAAGTCGCCGCGCTCCAGGACCAGCGTGCTGATCCCCCGCTGGGCCAGGCCCCACGCCAAGGTGCCACCGCCCATTCCACTGCCAACGATCACGACGTCAGCGGATTCGTATGCCACGGGGCAAACGTAGCGCTAGAAGTACGCCCGCCGATGCATCCTTACTCTGGGGAAGGCTCCACCAAGAGCCGGTTCCGCCCGATGCCTGTCTAGGCCTCACAAGCGCCCACGAGGTGGGCCCCTAGGCTTCACCTGTGTCCAAAGTCCTCGCATCCCTCCCCGTCGGTGAACGCATCGGAATCGCTTTCTCCGGAGGTCTTGATACCTCTGTTGCTGTGGCGTGGATGCGTGACAAAGGAGCAGTGCCCTGCACCTACACGGCTGACTTAGGCCAGTACGACGAGCCCGAGATCGACACAGTGCCCAGCCGCGCTGCGGCGTACGGTGCTGAGCTCTCCCGGCTCGTCGACTGCAAATCCGCCCTCGTTGAAGAAGGTCTCGCAGCTCTCGCCTGCGGCGCTTTTCATATTCGTTCCGGCGGTCGTCAATACTTCAACACCACTCCACTCGGCCGCGCTGTGACGGGCACCCTCTTGGTGCGGGCAATGCTCGATGACGACGTGTCAATCTGGGGAGATGGTTCAACATTTAAAGGTAACGACATCGAGCGGTTCTACCGCTACGGGCTGCTCGCAAACCCCAGCCTGCGCATCTACAAGCCTTGGCTCGACGCTGACTTTGTTTCAGAACTCGGCGGACGAAAGGAAATGAGCGAGTGGCTTCTCGCGCACAACTTGCCCTACCGAGACAGCGTCGAGAAGGCGTACTCAACCGACGCGAACATCTGGGGCGCCACCCACGAAGCCAAGCAACTCGAGCAGCTCGACGTATCGATGGAAATCGTCGAGCCCATCATGGGTGTTCGGTTCTGGGACCCCTCGGTGGTCATTGACACTGAAGACGTCACGGTTTCCTTTGTTCAGGGCCGGCCCACGGCGATCAACGGTGTGGTTTTTACCGACGCAGTTGCCCTAGTGAAAGAAGCGAACACTGTTGGCGGGCGGCACGGCCTTGGCATGGCCGATCAAATTGAAAACCGGATCATCGAGGCGAAAAGCCGCGGGATTTATGAAGCTCCTGGCATGGCGCTGCTCTTCATTGCCTACGAACGGCTCATCTCCGCAATTCACAACGAAGACACGATCGCTAACTACCACGCTGAAGGCCGTCGTTTGGGCCGCTTGCTCTACGAAGGCCGCTGGCTGGACCCGCAAGCGCTGATGCTGCGGGAGTCATTGCAGCGCTGGGTGGCATCGGCCGTGACAGGTGAAGTCACCATCCGGCTTCGGCGTGGCGATGACTACTCCATCATCAACACGGTCGGTGAGAACTTCAGTTATCACCCAGACAAACTCTCCATGGAGCGCACCGAAGATGCCGCCTTTGGCCCGGTCGATCGCATCGGTCAACTCACCATGCGAAACCTCGATATCGCAGACACTCGCGCCAAACTCGAAATGTATGCCAGCCAAGGGCAACTCGGTCCCGGGCATGTAGAACTCATTGGTCGCCTTACCCCGGGCGGTGCGAAAGCGATCGCCGGATCCACCGACGATTCAGCGGAAGTCATGCTTGATCGAGCCGCCATGGAATCAGGAACGGACTAATCACGCCCAGCGATCGGGATGGGACGTTGGGGTCGAGCTGAGGGATAACCGAGTTTCTCCCTCAACGTTCCTTCCTGGTACGCACTTTTGAACCGGCCGCGTTTTTGCAGCTCGGGTATCAGCAAATCGGCAACCTGCTCCCACGCTTCAGGAACTGCCGTCGCGGCCAGATTGAAACCGTCAACGCCCGTCTCTTCGACCCACGTCTCAATTTCGTCGGCAACGCGCTCGGCTGAGCCGACGATGACCGGGCCATCTCCACCCAACCGTGCGTAGTCGGCGATCTCGCGAATCGTCCACTCACGGTCTGGATCAGATGCCGTGAATGCCTTGACGACGGACTGCATGGAATTTGTGTCCTGATCGCGCAAGACCTCATCAGGATCGAACTGAGCAAAGTCAATGCCGGTCCAACCCGACATCAACACCAGCGCGCCGGTTGCCGATGCCGCCTCAAGGTATCCCTCGTAGAGCCGCTGCGCTTCGGCATCGGTTTCGGCCACCACCACGGTTTGTTGGTTAAGGATCGTGACTTCGAGCGGATCCCGGCCACACTCGGTGAGCGCCGCACGCATCCCTGCCACCTGACGCGCAAGGACGACTTTGCTCGGCGCGGCAACGAAGACGCCTTCTGCATGCTTGGCCGCAAACTGCACTCCGCGCTTTGACGCGCCAGCTTGATACATCACCGGAGTGCGCTGCGGCGATGGCTCGCTTAAGTGGATTCCAGGGACGTTGAAGAACTCGCCCTCAAACTCCAAAGCGTGCACCTTCGCCGGATCGATAAAAACCCCACGAGCCTTGTCCGCGATGACCGCATCGTCTTCCCAACTTTCCTCCCACAATCGGTAGCAGACCTCGAGGTACTCATCGGCAATGTCGTAACGCCGATCGTGCGCCTCTTGAGCGCTGACACCAAAATTCACTGCACCGCTGTTGAGGTACCCGGTGACGACATTCCAACCGATGCGGCCCTTGGTCAAGTGATCGAGGGTGCTCATGCGACGGGCGAAAGGGTAGGGGTGTTCGTATGAAACCGCAGCTGTCATCGCAAAACCAAGATGCTGTGTGACGCTCGCCATTGCAGGAATCAGGGCGAGCGGATCATTCACGGGGATCTGAACTCCACCGGCAAGTGCAGCATCACGCGAGCCGCCATAGACGTCGTAGACGCCCAGCACATCAGCCAAGAAGACGGCGTCGAACATTCCGCGCTCGAGGGTCTGCGCAAGGTCCACCCAGTAGTCGAGGTCCACATAGCGCCGGGTCTGATCCGTGTCATGCCGCCACATTCCCGGAGACAAATGACCCAGGGTGTTCATTGTGAAAGCGTTCAGTGCGATTTCCTGACGGGCCATCACGTCGCCTTTGGCTTTCCGACGCCAATTGCCCATTCGTAGGGTGGCTCGGCACCATTAACGACGTAATCACCCAGGATTCGGGCCTTGAATGGCGTGGGATTATGTGAACTCACTGTGCGCGCATTGCGCCAGTGCCGATCCAGCGCCGCCGAGACCAGCACGGCGGAAGCCCCCAAACCTTCAAAGAGCAATGTGGCTGATTCCGTTGCGAGTCGAGTTGCCATGATCTGTGCTTCGATCGATCGCAGTTCGGCGTCTCGCCGGCGTTCTGCGATGACCTCCGGTGCGCAGCCCCGAGCCTCGTAAGCCCGCTGCAGCGCTTCAGCCGAGCGCACAGTGATTGCCTCAATGGCAGCCGCGTTTGCCGTAATTCGGCCCACGTTTTCAAGTACCTGCGGATCGTGCCGAGTTTCATCGGTATTGCCGTGGCTGAAGGTCCTGGCCCGATGGGCTACCTGGTAGGCCGCATCATTCGCAGCGCTGCGGGCAATGCCGGCGAGAACGGCGACAAGGACTAATTGATAAAACGACGTTTGATAGGGGAAGCGATCGACGAAGGGATATACATGTTCTGCACGAACAGGGGTGTCTGAGAAGACGGCAGCGCCAGAACCTGTCAGACGTTGCCCAAAACCCATCCAGTCATCCGAAACCTCGACGCCATCGGCAACTCGCACCAATGCAGCGACCTCCACCCCATCGGGATCCAGACACGTTGCATCAATCCACTCCGCGAAGATGCTTCCGGTCGTATAGAACTTGCTGCCAGAAATCGTGAAATCGTTGCCCGCGACGCTGAGACGGGTTCGCACGTCGCCGAGTTTCACATTGCCGATCTCGGTCACGGCATTGCCCACCATCTCCCCGGAAGCGAAAGCGCGCAACCAGGCATCTCGTGTTGGATCGGCCGGGCGATACAACTGGTCTTCAACAAAGGCGACGTGACCTCGAAAGGCCTGCGGGACGTGCGGGTCAGCTGCCGCTAACTCGACAAGGAGAGCAAACATCTGCGGCAGCGTGGCACCATCACCGCCGAATTCCTCGGGCACGCGCACGCCGGTGAACCCCGCCTCCTTGAGCCACGTGATCTGCTCAAAGGGCAGTGTGCGGTCTAGCTCTCGTTGCAGTGAGCCCTCAGCGATCCGCGCGAACACCGGGCGATACTTCGATGCGAGATCGTCGTACATAGCCATCAGGTGTAAAGCGAAATGGGCTGAATTGCACCCGTCAGATAGTGCGCACCCACTTCGATCTTCTTGTAATCAACCGGATCATGGAGTGAATGCGTACGAATATTTCTCCAGTACACATCGAGGCCATAACTCAACTTTGTGGCACTGGCTCCTGCAACCTCAAACACGCGGTTCGATACCTCAACACCCACGTCTGAGGAAATTACCTTCAGTTGGGCCACAGCGATCTCGATTCGGGCACGATCTTCATCTGTGGTGGCTCCAGACAACGCGACGACGTCGTCAAACTGCCTATTCACGCGATCTGCAAGTGCCTCTACCGCAACCGTCTGGGCCACGAGTTCACCGAACACTCGATGGGTGATGGGGTCCTCAGAATAGCGATCCACTCCGCTGAGGAACCAAGAATTTGGCCGGGCGAGTGTGAGGGTTTTCGCTAGCTCCAGAGCACCTTCAGCTATGCCTAGGTAAATGTTCCCAAACAGCAGTTGCACTCCCGGTGTGACGACCGAAGAAAACGGCTCTCCCGAGTCGGTGCCAAAGATGTCGTCGAGCGCGATGTGCACATCGTTGAACTTGACCGACCCACTGTCCGACGAGCGTTGACCCAAATGGTTCCAGTCGTCGAGGTGTTCCATCCCGGCACGGTGGGAATCCAGAGCAAAGACGATCATCTGACCGTCGAGTTCCCCACCCTGTGCGATTCCGCCACAGATGACGATGTCCGAGACCTGCGATCCGGTGGCAAAGCGCTT
This sequence comes from uncultured Actinomycetes bacterium, assembly GCA_903918595.1. Lineage (GTDB taxonomy): Bacteria > Actinomycetota > Actinomycetes > S36-B12 > S36-B12 > CAIXFB01. The sequence goes on along the minus strand of CAIXFB010000241.1, from coordinate 3,269 downwards.
CATGCCGGTGAGTCGGTAACCCTCCCCCTCGGCAACGATGTCGAGATCCGGACTTACCGGGTTGAATGCATCACTCCAGATCCAATTGTTCTCAGCGCTTCGGCGAAGCCATTGCCTCTGCTTGTCCACATCAGGACCATAGAAAACTACGCATGCCTGATTGACGTAGTGATAGCCGAGCAATTGGGCCACGGAGGCATCGGTGCGGGCAATAATGCGCGTCATCAAGAATGCTGTTTCCCAATGACCGCCAGCTCCGCCGAGTTCAATTGGAACCAAGAGGTTGACAAGGCCAGAATCACGCAGGATCTGCATGGCTGTAAACGGTGGGATGCTCCCCTGATCACGCTCAAGCGCGTCGACCGCCACTTTGCCCGCAACCTCCGTCGCGACTGCGGACCATCTTTCGATTTCGCTCGCATCGGCGTTGCCATACCAAGGGCTTCTGGCGTTCATAGAACGGAAGTACACCACATCGCCCGATTGAGTCAGCACCTTCCCCATACACCAAGGCCAGCGGCTTTTGCCTCCTGCTCAAGATCGCGCATGACTGCGGTCCAAGTGGTGGGCTCATCCCCGTACTGCCGTTCCTCGCCAAATCCCTGGGCCACCACTTCAGCCCCATAGAGCACTTGTCCGCCATTTGCAGTTGGCAACCACACATGCGCGAGCACCCGGTCATAGCGATCAAATCGCCCTTGGGTGTCATCGAACTCGAGGGTGACATCAGCGCCGCTCAACACCGCCTGCGCGAAATCAGACGACTCAGGCCCAAAGCACTCAATCGGAGAGCCAGGCTTGACGGTCTCAGGTGTGTCGAAGCCGATAATTCTCACCGACACCAATTCGCCATCGACCACTGCTTTGAAGGTATCGCCATCTACGACCCTTTCCACTCGAACATTTTCCATGACCTGACCGGCAGGAACGATCCCTAAGTCTTCGGTCACCAATCCCCCGGCAACCACACGACCGGACACAACCGGAGGATCACTTTCGATTTGCGTCTCCTGCGCAACAGCAGATTCGGTTGTTGCGAACTCTCCAGTCATCGAAGAATCAGACTCGGTAGCGCAACCCACTAAGGTCGCGAACGCGAGTGTGCCGGACACTGCTACACCTAACACGCGTGCTTGCCGAGCCATGATCCCCCGAAAGTTCATAGAGTCCAGCCTAGGAGCGCATCCGCATGATCAGCACACGACTTGGCCTCGCCCGCGATGTGGGCGTCGGAGCTGCCGTCGGCGCTTTTTCAGGAGCATTCGGGGTGGGCGGGGGCATTCAACTCATCCCCTACCTGGTGCTCGTTCGCAAAATGGCCCAAAAGAACGCCCAAGCCACCGCCTTGATCACCGTCGCCATGGGCGCAACAGCAGGTGCGATCACGTATGCAATCGGTGACTCGGTGGCATGGTTGCCGGCAGCCTTCATCGTGATCGGCGGGCTCACCGGATCACTCATCGGAAGTCACGTCGTTCAACGCATTTCCGATAAAAGACTGCAAATCCTCTTTGGCATTCTTTTGGTCATGGTCGCCATACGGCTTTTGCTTTCCTCGTCCTCGAGCACCACCAACATCAACGACCTTCCCAACATCACTCCTCTGATTGCACTTGCCTATCTTGGAAGTGGAGTCGCGATGGGCATCTTGTCTGCGCTATTTGGCATCGGTGGCGGAATTCTGCTCATCCCGATCCTGGTCACTGGTTTTGGCTATGGGCAACAACTTGCTGCCGGCACGTCCCTTACTGTCATGATGCCGATCGCGCTGCTTGGCGCAATTCGTCTCACCAAGCCCGGCTATACGAATTGGCGGGCAGGTTCGGTCTTTGGCGTTGCCTCGGTTCCGGGGGCGATACTTGGCTCCTTCATCGCGCTCTCCCTGCCCGGAGACATTCTGAGGTCAGCATTTGCCGTGGTGCTCGTCATCATTGCCATCACGATCGTGCGAAAAGGATTACAAGCTCGGTCTCAGTAAGGAATTTTCGATCTTTTTCTTCTCTGAGCGGCATGTCTTTGGCTTTCATGTCCCAAACTGGACCCACACACTGCAAAGCCGGAGGAACAGTGCCCTATGAACATTGAACAGTTCGAAAAAGTCCGCGACGGAGCCGGATTCATTGCCGCTCTAGATCAAAGTGGTGGTAGCACGCCCAAAGCGTTGAAGCTCTATGGCGTTCCCGAATCCTCATATTCCTCTGAGGCGGAGATGTTTGATCTGGTCCATCAGATGCGCAGCAGAATCATCACCAACCCTGCTTTCACCGGGGAACGCATCATCGGTTCGATTCTGTTTGAAATGACCATGGACCGGGAAATTGATGGTCGAGGCGCTGCTGAATATCTGTGGCAGGAAAAGAACATCGTTCCGTTCGTAAAGGTTGATCTAGGCCTTGCCGAGGAAGTTGATGGCGCGCGCTTGATGAAACCGATTCCGGGGTTAGACGCACTGATGCAGCGCGCTACCGGTCACGGAGTTTTCGGCACCAAGATGCGCTCAGTGATATCCCGCGCACTACCCGGTGGCGTTGCAGCGGTTGTCGATCAGCAGTTCGACCTCGGACGACGGATTCTTGATCAGGGTTTAGTGCCGATCATCGAGCCCGAAATTGATATCAACAGTCCCGACAAGTTGGCAGCAGAATTACTCCTCAAACCTGCCCTCACGGAGCAACTGGATGCATTGCCCGATGGAATGAGTGTGATGCTCAAACTCACTCTCCCCGATGAGCCCGGCTTCTATTCAGATCTCGTTGCGCATCCTCGAGTGCTTCGGGTTGTGGCCTTGTCAGGTGGCTATTCGCGCCTGCATGCATGCGATCTGCTTGCACTCAATCCTGGCGTTATGGCCAGTTTCTCGCGCGCACTCACTGAAGGGTTGTCCGCCGATCAATCTGATGAAGAATTCACCAGCACCTTGAATGCCTCAATCCAGTTGATCTACGAAGCATCCATGGCGTAATTACGGCCGGCGTGAACTCTGGCTACGCGAGTGGTTACGAGACTTGTGACCCGATCCACCCGATGGCGAAGTCGGTCTTTTGCGTTGCGGATTCGAACGACGAGGTGCACTGGCAACAACAGCTGCAACCGGTGCTGGAGTGACATGAGCTGCTCGTTCGCCACGAAGGGTCGCGATTTCCTTGGCACCTGGGGCGATGGCAGTGATTGTGGGTGAAATCCCAGCCTGCTTAGCAAGTGTGCGCACCTCACCTGCTTGTTCCACGGTAGCGATGGTGACCACGCGGCCTTCGGCACCCGCGCGCGCG
>CAIXFB010000240.1 GCA_903918595.1 uncultured Actinomycetes bacterium | reverse complement strand
GTTGGGCCCTTCAGGGTTGACGTAGATCAAGCCCATCTGTACGGCGGCAAGAGGGTTCTCGAGCTCGCGATCACCGGTGTAACGGCCATCTGCGAGCCACTCGGCCTCGGTGCCCCAGTAGGTGGCATCGGGCTCGAAAATATCGGCGCGGCCGCCACCGAAACCGAAGGTGTCAAAGCCCATCGACTCCATAGAGACGTTGCCGGTGAGAATGAACAGATCGGCCCAGGAGAGCTTCTTGCCGTACTTGGCCTTGATCGGCCACAGCAGACGACGAGCCTTATCGAGGTTGGCGTTATCTGGCCAGCTGTTCAAAGGTGCGAAGCGCTGCATGCCCGCGCCGCCACCGCCACGGCCATCGCTGGTGCGGTAGGTGCCGGCACTGTGCCAGGCCATCCGGACGAAAAACGGGCCGTAGTGGCCGTAGTCCGCGGGCCACCAGTCTTGTGAGTTGGTCATCAACGCGGTGAGGTCCTTCTTCACAGCAGCGAGATCGAGCGTGTTGAACTCAGCTGCGTAGTCGAAGTCCTCGCCCATGGGATCAACCGCGGGAGGGTTCTGCTGAAGAACCTTGAGATTCAACTGGTTAGGCCACCAGTCTTCGTTCTGGGTCCCGACCCCGACTGAGCCGTGAGCGACCGGGCACTTGTTTTCGCTTTCCATCTTCTCTCCTGTGGTTGTGGCCGTACTACATGGATGATCGTGCTAGTTGGATGATGCTGACTGAGATGATGCTGACTGGCAAGCGGGGCAACGGCCCCAGTACGCAACGTCTGCTTGGTCGATTTGGTATCCCTGATTGTTGCTGGCTGTGAGGCATGGTGTCTCGCCGACCGCACAGTCAACGTCGAGCACCTGCCCACAACCGCGGCAAATCAAGTGGTGGTGGTTATCGCCCACGCGGTTTTCATAGCGGGCGGCAGAGCCGACCGGTTGAATGCGCTGGAGCAGGCCTGCCTCGACCAGAGTGCCAAGTGCGTCGTAGACCGATTGCCGAGAAATCGCACCGATTTCATTGCGTGCCACCTGTGCAACTTCTTCAGCGGTGGCATGTGGATTGTCGGCGACTGCTCGCAGTACTGCGATGCGTTGGGCCGTGACCTGGACCCCTTGCCCGCGAAGGGCTTCAGCGTGGTCGGTCAGATCAGTTTGCACATCCTGACCCTAACTCGAAGTGTGTACCTAGTCAAAGGTTTGAATGTATCAAATTGCCTTCTGAGGGGGTTTGTCAGTAATCTCGATACCCAGGGGGGTATAGTGACAACCTCTTGATTGCCAGCCGCAATCCTCACAGAACGGATCTTCGATGTGCCGTCAGGCCAAGTGCAAGGCATGTTCACGCATCACCTGGGCCGGCTGCGGTCAACATGTTTCTCAGGTGATGAAAGGTGTGCCGAAGAGCGATCGCTGCACATGCACTGCCGCGGAGAAAGCGGCAGCAGCCAAACAAGGCTCATTCTTCTCACGCTTGTTCGGCCGGTGAAGGTTTAACAGGTCAGACGATGTATCTACAGCCACTATCGTTTCTTCGTGATCGAAAGCATTGACCTACCCGATCTTGCAATGGGAGCTCCATTAGCGCTTGCTCTCGTCACAGTTCTGGTCAATGCCGTGGTGGGCGCTCTCCGTGGTTACACCGACACGGAGCGCGAATGGGACATCGTTGGCATCAGTGCGTTCGCGTTGCTCATGGGTTTGGGTGGCGGATTTATCCGCGACGTTCTGATCGGCAATCTGCCAGCGGAATCTTTGCGTAGTCCGTGGTATCTCGTCACAGTTATGGTGGGCATTGCGCTGGTACTGCTGGTGGGTAGAAGGATTTCCCACGTTCAACCAGTGCTGGTTTTTCTTAATGCTGTTGCGATGGGGCTCTTCGCGGTCACTGGCGTGGCGTATGCAACAGATGCCGGCCTCACGTTTGTGCCCGCGGTACTCATTGGCACCCTGTCTGCCGTTGGCGGTGGAGTGCTCGTGTCCATCCTGCAGGGACAGATCCCGGGAATTCTGTTGGCCAGTGCTCCCAACGCGCTACTGGCTGTGTGGGGTTCGGCAACCTACGCGGTGGTCGCTATCTGGAGTCCAGCTGCCGCATCCATCGCCGGGATAGCGGCGGTCGTTATAGCGCAATATGTGGTGAACCACTTTGGGCTCACGACCAAACCAACCACCGGCCGAAAATAGATAGACAGACAGAGCCGTGTGCCAGCTCAGTTCGGTTGGCGATCCTTTTTGAAAGTGCGCCACGGTCCGGGGATAACCCAAATGAACATCGACACAATCCAAATGAGCAGGGTTGCCCCAATCCATGTCCCGATCCCATCAATCTCCAAGCCGCCCGTGAATAGCGTTGTAATGAATAGGGCAAGGAAGGTGGCGAGCAAACCACTCAGCGCGATGAGCGAGCCGGCGTGGCGCAACAGCACTTTGAGGATGAGCCACGGCAGCAATGCACTCAGCAGGGCAAAAACGATCAACGCAATGATGAAACCGTTGATGCTGAGATCAAAGCCGCTAAAGAGCAAGCTGGC
>CAIXFB010000239.1 GCA_903918595.1 uncultured Actinomycetes bacterium | reverse complement strand
TCGGATGCGGGTTCTCAAGGCTGGCTCAACATCGGCGAGTTGCATGTTCTCCGCGAGGACCAAGAAGCAGATGAGTTCATCAACATCGACCACGAGGGAATCAACCACACCTTCCATCGCATCAGAGACCTGGTAGAACTCTGCAGTGCCCATGCGCACTCCGCCACGGTTCAACGTGGCATCGCTGCGGCCCAGGAGCTTGAAGGAACCGCGCTCAGTTTCGACGCACCAATCACCGTGCCGCCACACACCTGGAATATCAGCAAAGTAGGCATCGTGGAGTTTGCTGCCATCGTCGTCATTCCAAAAACTCACCGGCATGGAAGGCATAGGAGTCGTGATCACGAGTTCACCGACCTCATTGATCAGGGTCTCGCTGTGATCATTCACTGAACGCACGTCTACTCCCAGCGCAGCGCAGGAGAGCTCGCCCAACCAGATCGGCAAGTTCGGTGCGCTGGTGAGAAATGCAGTGCAGACATCGGTGCCACCGGAGATTGATGAGATTTGGATGTGATGTCCGACTTCTTGCGCAATCCAGTTGAAACCCTCTGGTGAAAGCGGTGCTCCTGTAGATCCAATGGTCGAGAGGCGTTTGAGATTGAACTGACTTCCCGGATGAATGTCTTCCTTCATGCACGCGTGGATGAACGGCGCTGATACGCCCATCAGATCAACTTGATACTCCTCCGCGAGGGACCACAGTCTGCGCATATCCGGATAGACCGGATTACCGTCGAAGAGGACAACCGTTGCACCGACCGTGAGACCGGAGACAAGGTAATTCCACATCATCCAGCCGGTTGTGGTGAACCAGAAGAAGATGCTGCCTGGCTTCAGGTTGTTATGCAGGCGAAGGCTCTTTGCATGCTCGAGCAAAATCCCGCCGTGACCTTGCACAATGCCTTTAGGCATTCCGGTGGTTCCTGATGAGAACAGCACCCAGAGCGGATGTTCGAAGGGAACAGGGGTGAAGGTGGGTGTCTCGGCATCGTTGTCGAGCAGTTCCATCCACGGCACTGTGTTCGCAACGTTCGCCTGATCATTCAGGTACGGGATGAGAACTGTTTCGCGAAGACTTGGCACTTTCTGTGCGATCGCCGTGACGGTCTTCGTGACATCAAACTCTTTACCGCCATAACGGTATCCATCCACTGCGATGAACACCGTTGGCTCTAGTTGGCTGAACCGATCGATCACGGCATCCGCACCAAACTCTGGAGAGCATGAAGACCAGGTAGCACCCAAACTTGCAGTCGCGAGGAAAGCAACCACTGCCTCAGCACAGTTGGGGATCAGCGCAACGACTCGATCACCCTTGCTCACGCCAAGTCTTCTCAAACCTTCTTGAGCACAGGCCACTTGCGCGCGAAGTTCGCCTCGGGTGAATTCAGTTGTGGGAGCACCTTCCCGGATCGCAATAACGGCAACAGAATCCTCCGGGGTCAAGTCTGTGATCGCTAGTGCGCGCTCTGCATAGTTCAGTGTCGCACCGGGAAACCAGGTGGCGTGTTCAACACCGTTGTTGATCAGTGGTGTGGTGGCACTCGTAGTGAAGTTGATCTCTGCGAAATCAGCCACGCTCTGCCAGAAGCTTGCGAGGTTGTGGATCGACCATTCATGCAATTGCGCGTAGGCATCGATCGGGATTTCCAGATCGTGCGCTTGATTCACGAATTCGGTGAACTGGGCGATCTCTGTTGTGTGGAGCACATCAACGTTCGGTGACCACAGAATTTCAGGCACACCCATTAGAAACCGAGCCAGAGAGCCTCAGGATCGACAAGCAGTTCAACGTCGTAGGCCACCATCGCCGCCGCCATGGAGTCGAAATCGACCGTGTGGCGCCAGCCGAGGTTGATGTAGGCAGAGCGGCTATCGCCCACCAAGAGATTCGTGTCGGCTTTGCGCTGGTTGTCTGCGGTGCTCACCACGAGATCAGACCAATCGGTGATGCCCACGGCACCAAAAGCTTTGCTGATGAAGTAGGAAAGTCGGTGCGAGATTCCGGTGGCAAGCACATAATCGGCAGGGGATTCTGCTTGCAGCATCAATCGCATACCGTTTACGTAATCCGGGGCCCAGCCCCAGTCACGGGCCACCTCGATATCACCAAGTTCGAGCACCTTCTGCTGGCCCGCCGCGATCTTTGCAACGGCCATCGAGATTTTCCGTGTGACAAAACCTTCACCGCGCAATGGTGATTCGTGGTTATAAAGAATCGCTGAGGTTGCGAAGAGGCCTTCTTGCTCGCGCACCGATCGCAGCATGGCGATCACTTCGGCTTTTGATTGCGCGTAGGGACTCTTGGGGGCGGGCTCCATGGCTTCGGTTTGCGGGGAGCGATCTACTCCCTCAAAGATGGTGCCTGATGCAGCTGCAACAAGTCTGGGTGCTTTGCCCGCCTGCGTAAGGACGCGCATGCCTTCGATGATCGCTTCCACGGAACCCACATTGACCGCACGGGTCATCTCAGGGTTGTTGATGGATTCAACAATCGAACTAATGCCACCGAAGTTGTAAATCTGATCAGGTGCCGTTTCAACCACTGCAGCAGTCATTGCATCTGCGTCGGCCAAATCACACTCAATGATCGTGATGCCCGGCGCATAGCGAGTGAGAGTGTGGGTGTCTGTGCCCGGCTTGATCATGCCGATGACCTCATGGCCATCGCGTTCGAGCATGGTGGACAGGATCGTTCCGTCCTGGCCGGCGACGCCGGTGATGAGTGCTCGCATGATCCCTGTCGTCGTCAATCGTGGTTAACGTCGTTCTTAAAACTGGCCTTCTTTGGCGCCATCAAGACGAGCAATATCTGCATCCACCATGATCTTGGCGAGCTCGGGTGGCAGCACCTTCGCTTCCCAACCCAACTTGTTCTTGGCTTTAGATGCATCACCGATCAGCTCGTCGACCTCAGTGGGCCGTAGGAACTTCGGATCGAACTTCACGTAGTCGTGCCAATCCAAACCGGCGTGGGCAAAGGAAAGCTCAAGGAAATCCTTGATTGTGTAGGCAGAGCCTGTGGCGAGAACAAAATCGTCGGGCTCATCGGCCTGCAGCATGCGCCACATGCCATCGGTGTATTCAGGCGCGTAACCCCAGTCGCGAATGGAATCAAGATTTCCCATCCACAGTTCCGTCTGATTGCCCTTGACAATGTTCGCCACAGCCAGCGTGATCTTGCGGGTAACAAACGTCTCACCGCGGCGAGGCGACTCGTGATTGAAAAGCTGGCCATTGACCGCGAACATGTCGTAGGCCTCGCGATAGTTCTTGGTAATCCAGTAGCTATAAACCTTGGCGGCACCGTACGGGCTGCGCGGATAGAACGGAGTGTCCTCGTTCTGCGGGGGCGGGCTTGCACCGAACATTTCACTGGTTGATGCCTGGTAGAACCGAATCGAGGTATCAACGCTGCGGATCGCCTCGAGGATGTTCAAGGTGCTCACGCCGGTTGCTTCAGCGGTATAGAGCGGTTCGTCGAAACTCACACGAACATGCGACTGCGCCGCCAAGTTATAGACCTCGTGCGGGCGAAGTTCCGTGACGAGTTGGTGCATACGAGCGGCGTCGGTCACATCGCCGTAGTGCAGGTGCAGGTTCTGCCCGGGGATGTGCTCATCGTGGTGCAGGTGATCGATCCTGCCGCGGTTGAATGAGCTCGAACGGCGCACCAGCCCGTGCACCTCGTAGCCCTTCTCAAGCAGTTGCTGGGCCATGTAGGAGCCGTCCTGGCCCGTGACGCCTGTGATGAAGGCGCGTTTTGCCTCAGCCACTGATTTCCTCCGACGTTGAGATGAGTTGTGAGGGAGCCTACCGGCCGAGTGCGGTCATCAGGGTCGTGACATAGGCATTGAGGAGAGGTGACCATCGTTACTCATGTGCTGTTGCGATCGGCGGGGTGAAGCCGCTGCAAGCCGGTACTCGGTAGCCTCACTACGAGCAAAGACCTAATGCCGGGGCGACCCGCTTGAGGAGCAGTGTGAGTCTTCGGGGCAAAGTGAACGATGCACTTGGCGGATTGGCGTCCAAGCGCACCAATCGCCAGGCGTACGGGCGACGCACACTGCTCGTGGCAAACAACTGGGACGGCAGTGTTCAGCAGTTCTACCATTTTCTCTTCGGGTATCTCATGCCTGTTGCACTGTGGGTGAAAGCGCACCCAAACAAGCCGATCATGATGCGTGATTGCGGGCCAATGAACACGTGGCTCACGCTCGCTGCCGAGCGCGTGGATCTTGAAATCGTTCCTCCCGGTGCTGCATTGCACATCGTGGTGGGGGATCGAATGGCACATGAGGTGCTCAAGGGCATGGATTTTCCATCCGATTTTGACAAGGGCCGACTGTTAGCTGGTGCTGATGCGCTTCGAGAATTAATCGGTGCACCGCGCGGTGACTCCAAAGCCCCCGGACGAACGATCATCATTAATCGAGTTTCAAGTGAAGACTTTTATCATGGGCCAGATTCAGAAACGCACATGTCTGGTGGTGAAAGGCGATCAACACCCAATCTTGCTCAACTCACAGATTCTGTTCCTGCTGCGGAAGTAATTGACCTCGCACGCGTTGATCCACGGGAGCAAATAGCACTGATGGAAAGTGCTACAACTCTCGTGGCCCAACACGGTGCCGGCCTTGCTCACATGATCTGGATGCCGCAAGGTTCACTGATCGTGGAAATTTCGCCACCGCTTCCTGATCAAGTGTTTGCAATCTTTGAACAGCTTGCATCGTGCTTAGGCCACAGGTACGTGCGAGTGCTGCAGGAAAGCGTTCATGCACCGGTTGATCTCGAAGCGCTGAGCAATGCCACCAAGGGTTGAGCTAATTTCTCACTGGCAGCAACACTGATGTGTGACGCGTCAAGATAGAGCCATTCATCACCGAAGTTGGTGGCGCACACACCGTCTCTGCACAGCTCTTCGCGCGGATCCCACACGGACCCACCGTTTGCCACAACCGCTTCCGAAAACTGTGAGAAGAGGGATTCCGTCTCGGCGATCACTTCCACTTCTTCTCGCTGCGCACCACAGGACGCGATGTTCACAAGCGCCTCGTAGGTGGCACATTGTGAGGGGCGCCAACCCTCATCGGCCATCAGAGTTTGCGGAAATGCCGGCGGAGGCAGCGCCACGGTTACCCGGTGCCCTGTAGCGGTCAGGCGCTCAACCGCATTTCCCAATGCCTCCAGGTAGATCGACGTTTTCTTCTCTTGATCGAAGGTTCGCGGATCCTCCGGGTTGAGTGAAAAGCCGACACTGCCCATGGTGAGGTAACCGAGGGTTGAACTGATCACCACATCACTAGGTGGCTGGGACTCCAGCCAAGACAGTGAGCCTTGAACGTTGTTGGCGCAGTCTTCGTCGATCCGGTTATCGACTTCATAGGTCGCATCAATAAATGGGCAAGCCCCGCGTGTGCCAACAAAGACTGGACGGCCAAGTTCTTCCCCGGCCAGAACTAAACCTTCACCCAAGGAGCCGGCCATGGAGTCACCCACCAGATAGATGGGTGCTCCATCTCCAGAGGGGTTCCAGTTGCACTCTGGTCCACGCTCACCCAATGGCACTTCAGAGTTGCACTCGTCCAGCCATTTGTGCGTTGGATTTACTTGACTCATCATTTGCTGCACACCCGGGTTGAACCAGCCAACCCTCGCACCAACAATCAACGCGACCGAGACCGCAACAACTGCTATCACCGATCCGATCCCGAGCCACAAGATCGACATGCCTTGAATGTTCGAGAATCGAATCGGGTTCTCCACAAAACGTAATGTCAGGGCGGCCAGTCCCAATGAAAAAACAGCCGCTCCCAAGGGTGCCCAACTGAGACTCGGGAAAATCATCACGCTGAACGCAATGAGTGGCCAATGCCATAGGTACCAGGAGTAGGAAGCATCTCCCAGACTCACCATCGGGCGATTCGTTGCGACAGCAATCCCCCAGGGATTTTGCCCACCGGTTGCAAGAACAAGAGCAGTGCTGAGCACGGGGAGCAGAACGATCCACCCGGGAAAAATCGACGCTTCAGTGATGACCACACAACTCAGCGCTATGCCGGCGAGCCCGAGCCACCAGCCC
>CAIXFB010000238.1 GCA_903918595.1 uncultured Actinomycetes bacterium | reverse complement strand
GGTGATGCTCCTGAACTCACCGAGTGTGTGAGCTGATGAGCGGAGTAAAATTCGACGTATGCCCATTCAGCGCCTGAACCACGCAGTGCTCTTCGTCAGCGAACTGAAGAGAAGCACCGAGTTCTATACGAACGTTCTCGGTTTTCGAATTGTTCATACGATCGCTGATCAGGCCGCCTTCTTGCAGGCTGAAGGCAGCACAAATGATCATGATCTGGGCCTGTTCGCTATGGGCCCGCAAGCCCAGCCCAGCCCCGCTGGCCGCACCAGCGTTGGGCTCTACCACCTTGCGTGGGAGGTAGACACCCTTGCCGAACTGCGCCGTATTGCTGGGGCACTCGAGGAGCGCGGCGCCCTTGTCGGGGCCTCAAACCACGGCACCACCAAAGCCCTCTACGCCAAAGACCCAGACGGGCTGGAATTCGAGGTGTCCTGGTTAGTCCCCGCTCACCTCATTACCCCCGATACGTCGACCATGATCACCGAGCGACTTGATCTCGATGCAGAAATCAAGCGCTACGGCGACCAAGAGCAAGGCGGGGTCGGGGTCTCTCATCGGGTAACCCTCTGACGGGTAGCATGTGACGCTGCCGTCTGAGAGATCACATGGTGCGCCGCCTTAGCTCAGGGGTAGAGCAACGCACTCGTAATGCGTAGGTCCGGGGTTCAAATCCCCGAGGCGGCTCTAGACAAAACGGACATTCTGTGTCCTTAATAACCCGCTAATAACCCGGCGGGGAATTGGTCGAACCTAGGCCCCAAAGCTCTACACGGTCGCAATCTGCGGCTTGATCCATCCGGTGGCGCGCAGGCCTCGTCGATGCGAGGGGTCAATCCTTGTGGACGCTTGGTTCCCAGGAGGTAGTCAACTTCCATGAAGCGTCGGACCTCCACCGTAATGTAGGCGCTGTGAGAGAGCTGGTCAGCGAGACGGAAGAGCGCCGAAAGTCTGCCCTGTCTGCCCTGGAACCTCAGGCTCAGTCACGACTCGGACAGTTCTTTACGCCAGCCGCAGCGGCTGATCTGATCGCACAAGTACCGCGCTTACCCAATCGTGGAACTTTGAAAGTGTTGGATCCAGGTGCTGGAGTCGGGTCTCTCTCCGCAGCGCTGGTTGCGAGAGTGGCAGCCGAGGCACCGGATCTCAAGATTCACATCACAGCGGTTGAGACGGACACTTCTCTTATTCCGACCCTGCGGGAGACCCTCAAAGCTTGTACGCGGGCCGGGAGCGTCACCTTCGAGATTATCGAAGACGACTTCATCTACTGGTCTACGGGCTCACTCGAGCACGCAGCCCGAGAGGAAATGCAATTCGACCTCGTAATCATGAACCCTCCTTATGCGAAACTCCCCGCGCGCTCGATGCATCGGAAAGCGCTCCAAATGGCAGGAGTTGATTGCCCCAATCTCTATGCGGCGTTCTTCGCTCTAGGGCATAGGGGTCTTGTAGATGGCGGCCAGATCGTGGCGATCATGCCGCGCTCGTTCGCGAACGGACCCTACTTCAAGACGTTCAGGGTGGACCTCTTGTCGAACATTGCCATTGACCGGATTCATTCCTTCGAATCTCGGGGATCGGTCTTCTCAGACACAGGTGTCCTTCAAGAAAACGTCATCGTCGCAGGCACTCGTGGGGCCGCACCAGAGGACGTGCTCTTGAGTTTCTCGCATAGCCATCTGGATGAAGTCACTTGTTACGCTGTCCCCTACTCAAACGTTGTTGATCCCCGCGATCCGCATCAATTTATCCGCATCGCGATTGGGGCCGAGGGCTCGTTTCCTAGTACTGCATCCGGGGACCTGCGCGATCTAGGTCTGACCGTTTCCACGGGTCGTGTAGTTGACTTCCGCTCCAGGGAACTTCTTGTTGAGTCAGATTCGGCGGGCGCAGTGCCCCTCATTTATCCAGGAAACGTTCGCGGTGGAGCGATCGAGTGGCCTCGCGACATTCGCAAAGCGCAAGGCTTTCTCGTGGCCGATGACTCCGCAAGGAAACTACTCATGCCGCCCGGTCGGTACGTCATCATCAAGAGATTCTCCGCCAAGGAAGAGCGACGCCGAATCGTTGCCGCGGTGTGGGAAGGCGATGGACCGGTGGCGTTCGAGAATCACCTAAACGTGATTCACGAGGCGGGCGGAGGGCTGTCTAGGAACCTTGCGATAGGGCTAAGTCTGTGGCTGAACTCAACGCCCGTAGATAAGTACTTCCGAACCTTCTCTGGGCACACGCAGGTCAATGCAACTGACATACGGATGCTGCCGTTTCCGAGTCGCGAAAGTCTTGAGAGTCTTGGTCAAGGCCAAAGCGTGGCTATTCCCCCTCAGGAGGAACTCGACCGCTTGATCGGTTGCGCGCTGGGTTCAGAAGGGGAAGCTGCATGACCACAGTGGAAGAGGCTCAAGCGCTACTGGGGCAACTCGGATTTGATCGAGAGCGCCAGAACGTGCGAAGCGCTCATACTCTGCTTGCTCTCCTTCAGCTGGGGCCGGGTGATTCCTGGGCTGATGCAACCAATCCCCTTCTCGGGACGCGCGCAATTATGGATTGGATTCGCGACCGATTCGGTGTGGACTACAAGCCGAATACGCGTGAGACCATCAGGCGTCAAACACTTCACCAATTTGCGGCGGCCGGCCTGGTAGAGGAAAATCCGGACGACCCTTCGCGCCCCGTGAACTCTCCTCGGTGGTGCTACCGCGTCCACCCGCGAGCACTGCGCGTGATTCAGACGTTCGGCACAAGTGCCGTGGAGGAACGCCTGCGGTCCTACCTGGCGGATCTGCCTGGCCTTAAGGCGGCATACGCGGCTGAGCGCGAAATGGAGCGAATTCCAATTTCGCTCCCGAACGGAGAGCCGCTGACTCTGAGCCCTGGTGGACAGAACATCCTCATCAAAACGATGGTTGATGACTTTTGTTCGTATTACACACCAGGCGGCATTGTGTTGTATGTGGGTGATGCTGACGCGAAGTGGGCTTATGCGGACTTGGCTGCCCTTGCAAGTCTCGGCGTGCATGTCGATTCGCACGGAAAAATGCCTGACTTGGTTGTTCACATGCCGGACAAGAACTGGCTTGTTCTGCTCGAGGCTGCCTCGTCCCACGGACCTGTTGATGCCAAGCGACGAGTGGAGTTAGCAAACCTCTTCTCAGGTTGCACTGCTGGATTGGTTTACGTTTCGTGCTTCCCGTCCCGAGCGGAGATGCGCAAGTATCTTGCAAACATTGCTTGGGAATCGGAAGTTTGGTGCGCTGACAGTCCGACACACCTGGTGCATTTCAACGGCGAACGGTTCCTTGGGCCTTACGAATAGTAGTTCTGATGAATGGATTGCTCATGGAAAAAAATTCCGTTCGCAGTGCTTCAGATGTGATTCCAATCGACTCGCTCGGCATTGGAACTTGAAAATCGCTCGCGTCACACGACTAGGGTCGATTTTGTGCAACAAGCTGGTCAACAACCAGAGCGAACGTAGACATTTCATTGAAGATTCAGAAACCAAACCGAGAAGAAGATCAATGAAATCTCGATGGATCTGAAAATCCGATAACCAACCCGGATAACTCAATTCAGCAAATCAAGACACCTCCCGGGCTGGCATCACAATGCCCCCTCCGGGCGCCAACCCATCGGGATGCCAGCCCGGGAGGTGTCGATGGGTTGCTTGCTTGGGTCTTGTACTGGACTACTTTGAGTGGCTAGCAAGTTGCATTGATATTCCTTGGAATCGCTTTCCTTGACTTCGCTTCATCGAATAACTTTGGACTAGGTACTTCGGTCCTCGTGCGAGTTGAGAAGATTCACGAGTGCGCGCTCTTCGCAAACTTGCGAGGTACCGATACCCCGACACCGTTGAAGGTGTAGCGGCGACCATTCGGGTCGCCCTTGCGAAGGGTACCGAAATGGTGAGTTCGTTTTTGACATCGGC
>CAIXFB010000237.1 GCA_903918595.1 uncultured Actinomycetes bacterium | reverse complement strand
TGTTGGCCTCGAACTTGGTGCGCGCGCCGGCGTACACACCCCAGTCAGCGCCTGCGCATCTGGTGCTGAAGCGATCTCCTATGCGGCCCGCATGATCCAAGAGGACCGTGCTGACGTTGTTGTTGCAGGCGGCACCGAGGCGGTGATCTGCGCTCTCACCATGGCTGGGTTTGCCGCCATGCGCGCGCTCTCCACCCGCAACGATGATCCGCAATCTGCATCCCGTCCATACGACGTAGATCGCGACGGCTTTGTGATGGGTGAAGGCGCTGGCGTCGTCGTTCTTGAATCTCGCGAACACGCAGAGGCTCGTGGCGCCACAATCCACGGCGTTTACGGCGGGGCCGGCCTCACCTCAGATGGCCATCACATCGCTCAGCCCGACCCCGAAGGTCGAGGCGCATCGCGCGCAATTCTCGCCGCGATACGCGATGCGGGCCTGGCACCAAAAGACATCGTGCACATCAATGCGCACGCGACATCTACTCCGCAGGGTGACATCGCTGAGGCCACTGCAATCCGGGCTGCACTCGGTTCACATGCTGATTCCACTGTGGTCACCGGCACCAAGTCCATGACCGGGCATCTACTCGGTGGCGCCGGAGCAATCGAATCCATTTTCACCATCTTGGCCATCCGCGAGCGCGTGGTACCTCCCACGGCAAATCTCACCAACATGGATCCGGCCATCGACCTCGACGTTGCCACGTCGCCGCGACCTTTGCCAGCCGGCGATATTGCTGCTCTCAATAACTCGTTTGGTTTTGGCGGACACGACGTCGCCCTAGTGTTCAGGAGCAACTGAAATGTCTACGGCAGTCACCGAATCCGTCGAACAAATTGACCCGCGTTCGCCACTTGTCCGCCTTGCTGCGTTCTTTGACGATGGTGAATTCACACTGGTCACACCCAATGATGATCGCGGAGTACTCGTAGCTGCAGGTCGAGCAATGGGAACCAACGTCGTTGCCTTTGCAACCGACCCAACGGTGCAGGGTGGCGCGATGGGAGCCGAAGGTTGCCGCGCGATCGTCACTGCATATGACCGCGCTTTCGCGGACTCCTCCCCCGTCGTCGGTATTTGGCATTCAGGCGGGGCTCGGTTGCGCGAAGGTGTTGCAAGCCTCGACGCGGTCGGACGAGTGTTCGCAGCCCAGACCCGAATCTCCGGCAAAGTGCCGCAAATCTCTGTGGTGCTTGGCCCAGCAGCAGGTGGTGCTGCCTACGGTCCCGCGCTCACCGACATTGTGATTCTTGGCCCAGCCGGCCGCATTTTTGTGACCGGCCCAGAGGTCGTGAAGTCCGTGACCGGCGAGCAGGTCGATATGGACAGCCTCGGCGGACCTGAACCCCATGGCCGGCGCAGCGGCGTCGTGCATATCACTACCGACTCTGAAGCCGAAGCTCTTGGCGAGGCCCGCAAACTCGTGAACTTGCTCGGGCACCAGGGGTCCATGGATTTGGATTCCGTCGAAGACATCGATCTCGGTTCCTTCATGCCCGAATCTTCCCGCCGCGCTTACGACGTGCACCCTCTCGTTGAAGGTTTCCTTGACCCAGGCACATGTGTGGAACTGCATGAACGCTGGGCGCCCAACATCGTGGTTGCACTCGGCCGTCTCGGTGGTCGCACCGTGGGCATCGTCGCGAATAACCCACTTCGACTCGGCGGTTGCCTTGATTCCTCGAGTGCCGAGAAGGCCGCCCGGTTTGTTCGCATGTGCGATGCATTCGCCGTGCCTCTCATCGTGTTGGTCGACGTACCTGGCTACCTACCCGGGCTTGGTCAGGAATGGGAAGGAGTGGTGCGGCGCGGTGCCAAGTTGCTCCACGCCTTTGCCGAATGCGTTGTGCCTCGGGTAACTGTTGTCACCCGTAAGGCATACGGCGGCGCCTACGTTGCGATGAACTCGGCTTCCCTCGGTGCGACCCGCGTTTACGCGTGGCCAGATGCCGAAGTCGCTGTCATGGGTGCCGTCGCAGCCATTCGCATCCTGCACCGCAGGCGCCTGGCTGAAGTACCACAAGAAAGCCGTGAGCAGGTCGAACTTGAACTCGCTGCCGAGCACGAGGTCATCTCGGGTGGCATCAAGAAGGCTGTGGAGATGGGAATGGTTGATGAGGTTGTCTCACCCAGCCACACCCGGCGCGCTGTTGCCCAAGTGATCTGGGATACCCCGGGCGCGCGCGGACAGCACGGCAACATCCCGCTGTAGCCCCCTTGGCGATTTCGCCCGTTTCCCGGGCCAAATCACCAGAATTGCTTGGTTTTCATGCCCCGAATGGTGATTTAACCCGGTCGGATTGCTCTTTTCATGCTCAGCTTGTGGACAACGCGTCGACAAAGCCCACGCATCGCGCAAAAGTGCGCTGCATGCGACGTCAATCTCGGATACCTGAGGAACTCCAAGCCATCCTTAGCCGCGCTACCGCAAACTCACGCGGTGGCCTGGGAGTGTTTCGGCGGCAGGAATTGTTGGGCTGGGGAATTGCAGATAGTGAGATTCGTCGACTGGTTCGACGGAGGCTCTGGACGCAAATCCGCTTCGGCGTGTACGCCGATTCGGCCATGTTGAAAACTGCAAGTCCTGAACTACTCCTCAGGGTGCACACTGCTAGTGCTCTGATGTCGGTCACTGAACCAGCAGTTGCATTCGCGACAAGTGCCGCAGTACTCCACGGGCTGCCGCTACCATCACACGTTAGTGCCATGCCTTGGCTGCTTCGGCACACCGAATCCGATACGCGATCCCTCAGGCGAAGCAATGCGTTGGAGATTTCTCGACCAGATATTCGAGTTGTTACGCATGACCTCACTCGATTGACCACTGTCGAGATAGACGACCTAACCTCTGTCGACGACATCCATGCCGCCATCAGCGCAGCGACTCTGATGCCCTTCGAGTGGGCGGTCGCACTCCTCGATGCGGTGCTCTGGGATCGTCCAGATCGTCTGCCGCTACTCGACAACGGCGTTGCCGAGTGGCCTTACCTCCGCGGAATAGGAAGGGTGCGCAAGGCTGCGCGGCTAGCTCGGTCTGGTGCGCAATCCCCTCTGGAGTCAATCTCGCGCGTAAACTTCATCGCGTGCCATTTACCCGAGCCGCAACTCCAAGTCCCTTTTTACGACGAAGAAGGGCTCATTGGCCTCGCTGATATGTACTGGGAGGAATTCGGGGTAATCGGAGAGGCTGATGGCGCAGCAAAGTACGAGACTCGCGAAGACCTCGTTCGCGAAAAAGTTCGCGAGGATCGCCTTCGCCGTCAGGGCTTCACCGTTGTTCGTTGGATGTGGTCGGACATTGCGAATCATCCGGGCAAGGTTGCCTCGGAAATCCGGTCAGCAGCCGGCGTGCGCCCCCCATCGCGCAAAGCTTCTTGAAAGTGGCAGCGACAGGCTGCGTGATTTCCGCATCTGACCGGGTGAAATCGCCATTGAGGGCCTTGGAAAGGGCTGCAAATGGCGAATTGACCCGGGAAGCGGGTGAAATCGCCAAATGGGGCTACACCACTTGGTGCAGCACCCTCACCGTTGATCCCTCGTGCGCAATACGGAACGGCTCCAGTTCGTCATCCCATGGCCGACCGATCAGGCGACCAAGTTCACTCATGACGTCGTGCGTACCCAAACCCGGCTGACTCATCAGGGAACGTAGGCGTTCTTCGTGAACCATCACATCGCCGTGTAGTCCGATTGATCCGCGGAAGAGACCGAGTGCCGGAGTTGCCGCAAACCGCTCACCCTCAGCATCGAGTCTTGATTCCTCGGTCACCTCGTAGCGGATGCCCGAGAAGGCAAGGAGTGCACTGGCGATGCGGGCGCCAGTGCCAGGTTCTCCGCTCCAAACGATCTCGGCACGAACCTGATGTGGCGCTATCGGTTGATCTGCCCAGTCGATGGAGAGGTCACTGCCAAAGACTTTGGCGAGAGCCCACTCCAGGTGCGGGCTGACAGCACGCGGGCATGAATGCACGAATAAGACACCCCGGGCTACGCCCATGGTGTCGCCGACTCGGCCATCGATCCTGGACGAGTGAATGACTACCGTCATGTGTGTTCTCCTTACCTCGAGGTTCGCCTTCCCCAGCGCCCTTGAGGCAGAAATCACACGTATTCAGGGTAACCTGAACATCGGTCTCAGCTACAGTAGGCCCTCGGCGCGGCGAGGAGGTTCTTCGGGCGCTCATTACCTTCGGAGGAATGATGGCTCTCGCTGCCCCCGCCCCACGTGTTCTGGCCGACTACGTCTCTCGCACGTGGGTCATGCAGGTCGTTCTGGTGGTGGGAGCCGCCGCAATCGTGGGCATAAGCGCCCAGATCATCATCCCTCTTCCCTTCACTCCGGTGCCCCTCACACTGCAGACGTTCGCGGTGTTGCTCGCTGGTGGTGTGCTCGGATCCACTCGGGGTGCACTGGCAATGATCGTGTACCTCGTAGTGGGCAGCCTCGGAGTTCCGTGGTTCGCTGATGGCGGCTCTGGCTTTGGTGGAGCAACGTTCGGTTACATCGTCGGCTTCATCGTCGCCGCATTCATCGTGGGCAAACTCGCCGAATCCGGCGCCACCCGCACCGTGCTCCGAACCGCTGGACTCATGGTGGTGGGAAACCTGGTCATCTACGCAATTGGTGTGACCTGGCTGGCACTGGCAATCGGCGTGAGTTTTGGTGAAGCACTTGCATTGGGTGCTCTGCCCTTCATTCTTGGCGATGCCATCAAGATTGCACTTGCAGCGGGGCTCTTCCCGGCCACGTGGCGACTCGTCAACCGCTCAACACAGTAGAGAGCCGTGGCAACGAAATTGCCACAAGCACTCCACCAATGACGACGAACATCACTCCGACGATTCGGAATTGATGGTCCGTGACAAATCGGTACACCTTCTGCATAACCCTGACTGCAGGTTGACCGATGATCAAACGCGCAAGTGGTGGAACCAGAACTGGCGTTAGCGCGAGCACGTAGAGCACCCCAAGCAGTAGAAGCGCAATGGGCCACCACAGTCCTGCAGTGGCAATGTCATGGAGTGCCGGCAGCATCACCGCATACGACGAGACATCCTTCACTGCGAGGGCAAAAGCAATCGCAAAGAAGATTTTCGATGATGCTTTCGAGGCATAATTGTTGATCGTGGCTTCGGCGCGCTGCTGAATTGCCGGGTGCGGCAGGAGCAACCACACGCTTGCCACGAGCAGCCCAATGCCAATGACCAGTTCACCAATGACTTCAAATGCAGAACCACTTCCGGCAGCGGGCAGCTGGGTGAAACCGGCGAACAAAATCAGGCTGACCAAACCAAATCCCAGCCCAGCACCTGCAACAACAGCTGCCGAACGTTTGATCCAGTTATCGCCAGCAACAATGAGTACCTGCATTGCAAAGAGGCCAGGTGTGATCGCCGCAGCCAATCCGAGAAGGATCACCTCTCCGATAAGTGCCAGAAAACTCATCGCATTGTCGCCAAGACCTCATCAACCATCTTGGTAGTGGTTGAGGGGTGCAAGAAGACCAGGCGGCCAACCGTCTCTCCCTGCCAACCACTCGAGGTCACGAATGCCACCTGCGACCGCAGTAACTCATCGGACCATGCTTGGTAGTCCTGAGCCTTCCAACCAATTCGACGGAACAGCACTACCGACAAATCAGGCCGCCTGATCAATTCAAAATGCGGAATCTCTTCGATTTGATCAGCAGCGTAGGCAGCCAAATTAATGGAATGCGCAACAGCATCTCGGTATGCAGCGATGCCATTCACCGCGAGCGAGAACCACAGCGCCATGCCCCGAGCGCGCCGGGTGAGGTGATAGGCAAGATCACTGGGGTTAAGTTCGCTCTCATTACCGTGAATCACATCGAGGTAGGAGGCATCTTGGGTGTGCACCGACTTAGCGAGGTGCGGGTCCTTGTAGATCAGTGCCGCTGAATCAAAGGGGGCAAACCACCACTTATGCGGATCCATCACAATGGAGTCGACGCTCTCCACGCCGGTATATCGCTGACGGAGCTCTGGCACTAACATTCCCGCACCACCGTAGGCAGCGTCAACATGAAACCACCAACCGTGGTCTGTTGCACAACGTGAAGCGGCGTCGAGGTCGTCGATTATTCCTGCATTGGTAGTGCCAGCTGTGGCAACAATCGCCACCACATCCGATAGATCATTCTCTAAAGCCAGAGCAGAGTGAATCGCAACTTCGTCCATTCGACCATCGACGGTGGGCACGATGAGTGCATCCATGCCCACGATGTTCAGTGCATTAGAGATCGACGAATGAGCCTGATCGCTCACCACAACACGCAACCTTGCCTCAGGTAACCCAGCCTCACTGCGCCGATTGCGCGCGGAGTCCCTGGCCACCACGAGCGCCGACAAGTTTCCTGCCGATCCACCAGAAACAAAAGTTCCACCGGCATCAGGTCCCATACCTGCAGCATCTGCCATAACCCGGAGTGCCTGGTTCTCAGCCATGACGGCACCAGCGGCTTCAAGCCACGAACATCCTTGCAGCGAGGCGGCCGAAACCACCATGTCAAAAAGTAGGGATGCCTTCGTAGGTGCTGCTGGAATGAAGGCATAGAAGCGGGGACTATCTGCAGAAAGAACTGTGTCAGCTAAATGATCGATGTATACGTCGAGCACTGCCTGAGGATCCTTGGGGTTTTCATCAATCAGCCCCGCCATTGCTTGGACCATCGTCTCGCGATTTCCGAGCCCATCAATCGGAGTTTCCGCAAGTGATAGCCGCTCGGTGACGTATTCGAGGATCAGTTCCGTCAATTGCGGATCGATGCGATGCATCCGGTCGGCGTCGTGAGCGGGAAGTGGGAAGTTCAGTGATGCAGAGGTGGCCACGGGAGTCCTTCGCGATTCAGCGCGCCGTCAGTCTTCCTGCCAGCAGGCACTCACGCCATCGTACCTCTGGCACCCTGCCATTCGAGTCAGGCGGATCGGCGCTCACGACGAATCGCTTGCACTGATTTTGCCGCGACGTTTAACCAGACAGCGGCAACGACCAACGCTGCCAGCGTGCCCGCGATGAGCACGGGGAGTGAGTCCATGGTTACCGCCAATGCAGTGATCGATAACGCCATCGCAGCAAGTGGAAAGACGAAGCCCCACCAGCCTGGGTTATAGCTGAAGCCCTCGCGTCTTGCTCGGAGCAGGTCGATTCCAGCGAAAAGTGCCCACCAGAGTCCGAAACCAATTCCCATTGCAACGATCGGTATCGCCGCACTGCTTGTTGACCAACCAAATGCCCCTGTTTGCTCAGCGGCTTGCATTAATCGCAGGGTCGAAAGACCAAGCATCCCCGCTGGAGCGAGTGGAATCCAGAGAGATGGCGCCATCTGCGCAGGAAATACCGGCCGAAGGGCCAACCGTGCAACCAGGAGGGAGAGCATCGCAAGGAAGAGCACCGCTCCGATACCTAAGAATGCGAAACCGACGATGAGTAACAGTTCAGCACTATCAGGATTGGCGATCGCCAGAGGTGCAAGTCCCAGAGGAACGATCAGGTTAATAACAGGTGGTATCAACCATCCACCATTTACTCCTTCAAGGCCCGCTCCCGATCGTGAAATCGAGGTTGCCCACGCCGCGGAGAGCACGAAAGCAATGACGGCGCCCATCACGAGAAGTACCGCAACAACGGTCAGGGCTGCACGTTCAGTGA
>CAIXFB010000236.1 GCA_903918595.1 uncultured Actinomycetes bacterium | reverse complement strand
GTCGCTGTAGTGGCGCAAGCGCCAGTGATCTTCTTGGTCGTTGCTCTGGCGGCTTACCAGTCTTGCTCTGGCGGAATTATGGGCAATGCATTGTCAGAAGCATTGCGGAACTTTCTCGTTTTGGCTGGAACTGCAGTAGCCCTGGTAGGCGTCATGCAACTGGGATCGTCGGCAGTGTTGTCGGCGGTGCTCACAGTTATCCCACTCCCGCCCGCGCTACTCCTGATGATTGTTCTGGCAGCGGGGACGATCATTTCGCTTGCAATCACGCAGTTGGGGACTCGCCTTCGCCCGAACGCAACTGAGAGAGCCGAAAGCGCCCATTGGTGAATATCAGGAAGATCGTGATGGCGAGCATGACCACTCCCGCCCCGGCCACAACGAGTTCAGGGCCAAACTTGTCTGCCAGCCATCCCTGGATGAGGCCGCCGATCGGGAAAGACAGCATGAAGACCATCATCCGTAGGGCCATTACCCGGCCACGAAAATCATCGGAAACAGCTATTTGAATCGAAGTGATGACCCCGCTTACCACGGCAAGGAAAGCACCACCGATCACGACGAGTGACGCGAGGCCAACCCAGTAGACCGGGGTGAAAGCGAAGACAATCATGGCGCTTCCGAAAGCGACCAGTCCCCAACGGACCATTGAGTCGATGGAAACCACCCTGAACCAGCCACTGACAACAGGTGCAACCAGCACTGCCCCAACACCGAATGCCACATTGAGTGCGCCAAGGGCGATGGGTCCTACCAAGTAAATGCTTTCCGCAAACACAACGGTGAATGCAAAAACTGGGTTCCCGAGCAGGCCGATCAGCACTGTGATGGCAATGGCTAAAACCATGGCAGGTCGGGCGCGGATGTACCGGATCGCCGAGAGGGTTTGTCGGAGGACTCCGCGTTTCTCGTATGGCCCCTGTCGGTAGGGCCTGGGTCTGATCATGACGAGGGCGATGATCACAAATGAGTAAGAAAGCGCGTTGAGAAGAAGTGCCCACTCTGGCCCAAGGACTGCAATAAGCACACCTGCTATTCCAGGGCCTATTGCTCGAGCGGCGTTGAATTGCAGGGAGTTCAACGTCACTGCCGAAACGAGAAGTGACCTAGGAACCAGGTCGTTCACTACAGCTTGCCAGCTGGGCAGAATGATGCCGTTGAGCATGCCTCCGATAGCAATCACACTGAGTAAAACGATGGGCACCCTCGGCAGCGTCAACCAGCTGATCCAAAGAGCGAGGGCGACCAACGCCGACAGCGACTGCGCAATGATCAGAATCTTGCGTCTGTCGTAGCGGTCTGCAAGGGATCCGCCCAATGGGCTCATCAACACCTGGGGAACGAACTGGGCGACAGCGACAACCCCCAACCAGAGCACACTCGATGTCATCTGAAAAATGAGATACGGGATTGTCAGCCCCTGCAGCCACATTCCTATGTTGGAGAGAAAGGCTCCCGACCAAAAGATGCGATAGTCGCGAACTGAGAATGCGGAGACGCGTCGAGGATCCGACACAATCAAGCCCCCTCATCTTCGGTCATAAGCGGTTGGTCACATCGATGCGTTATCCGCATCATGAATCATAAGAAGAACGGGTGTCATAAAGAATGTTGCCCGCATCAGATGGAATTTGCATCATCATGTTCAACACATAGTGAGTGCAGTGCTGGTAACCTCTGAAACCGCTCAATCGCGGAGAGTGAGTGTGCTAGCGATGTATGAATCCGAGGACAGGGTCAGGCAGTCATGACGGATGAGGT
>CAIXFB010000235.1 GCA_903918595.1 uncultured Actinomycetes bacterium | reverse complement strand
TATGCCTTCGCTGCGTATCGACGGAGATCTCGTCGTTTCCTATCAAGGGTTTTCCAAGCACAACAGCCTGTTCCCTTCGAGTTCAGCAGTGTTCGAGGAGTTGAGCAATGAGTTGGGTGCCTACACCGTCACCAAAGGAAGCATTCATTTCGACCTGGACAGGCCGTTACCGGCAACGCTCATTCGGAAGATCGTCAGGGTGCGATTGGCTGAGATCAACGCCAGTTATCCGCGATCCTCGGGAGAGATCAAGTGCTTCTATTCGAACGGTTTTCTTAAGTTTCGGGGCAAAATGAAGAGCGACGCAATGAGCGGGAAATGGGAATGGTTTCGCAAGGATGGCTCTCTCATGCGTACGGGCGAGTTCCGCGCTGGTCAGCAGCGGGGCACATGGCGCACTTTCGCGTCCGATGGGAGGCTCGTCACTGAAAAAACGCTCAATGAGCCCCCATAGTGAACGCGTTTTCTGTATCTTGCGTGCGTGAACTCATCTCTTGGACTCCGCAGGCTCTCCCTATTCTCGATCTCGGCGGCCGTTGCGGCAGTGCTCCTGCACGCCCCAGCCCAGGCTTCGTCCTTCACAATTTCTGAACAGACACCCACGAATCTTTCGGGTGTGAGCCCGTTTGTTCTGCAGGGTGACGCCCAAAATGATCGCGTCTTTTACGGTGGGGGACCAGGTGGGTGGCAGATGGCCAACTGCGCTCCCAGCGGCTCGTGTACATCGACTGGGTTGCCCTTCTCCTTCGGTTTGGATTACACGTCCGTGACCCTTGCCGATGGCTCGTCGCGGGCGTATTTCGTTGCTATGTCTCCAGATGGCACAAAAGAGATCACGAGCGCTCCCGTTGTGTATGGTGCCAGCATTCCTGCGCTCGGGGCACCCACACCGCTTGGACTGAAATCTGCACCTCAGCAGCGGGCTTGGGGGGTACCCGATTCTGTGGTGTTGCCAGATGGTCGCGTGCGCCTCTATTGGGTCGATGTCGATCCAAGTGCAGCGCGACCGAGCAGCACGTCGATCAAGCCCACGGGCAAGCAACGAGCGTGCGCCGCGAAGAAACTCGGTGCCGCTCAACTTGCCAAAATTGCCAAGGGGACAAAGCCGACTGCCGCACAGGTCACGAAACTGACCGCTTGCGGGGTCAACCTCAGTACCGTGGTGGGCATCAACTCGCCGGAAGTCATCGTGAGCGCCACGTCAACTGACGCCACTGGCACCAGCTTCATCAAGGATGCAGGTAACCGATTCACTGGTGGGTTCGTTGATTCAGACGTGATCCAGGCCAAATCTGGTGACTGGATTGCACTGGTGTCCACCGGCCCAGGTCAACCACCGCAGCGCCTCTATGCGGCCACGTCCACAGATGGACTCACCTGGAGTGTTGTTGCCAAGCCATTAACTGCGGACAACGTCAACGTTCTCGATCCGACGGCCTATCAGACGGGGCCCAATTCATGGCGGCTTTATTTCTCTCAGTCTCCTAAAGCAACACCATTTGAGAACCACACAATCATCGGTGCCACGCTGCGCAGGTGATGAAATCAACAGAGAACTTCTAGTCGCATGCACCCTTGCTGTCGATGGACTCGAGATGCTCTGTGACACGGGCGCAGGCGTCACCAAGAGCTGCAAAGTTGGCTGGACCCAATAGATCAACCAGATGGGTACGGACCCCGGCCACATGGTCTGGTGCTGCCTCGATGATCGCTTGAAGGCCGGCGTCAGTGAGGATCGCGAAATAGCCGCGTCGATCGTCCGAGCAAGCTTCCCTGCGAACCAGACCGCGTTGTTCCATGCGATCAATTTGGTGAGAAAGCCTGCTTCTTGATGCCAGAGTCTGTTCGGCGAGATCGCTCATTCGAACTTGATGATCGGGCGACTCAGACAACTGCACCAAAATGACGTAATCAGCGATGCTAAGGCCATGCTTTTC
>CAIXFB010000234.1 GCA_903918595.1 uncultured Actinomycetes bacterium | reverse complement strand
GCACCAGACCGGTGCTGATCGCTCCATGCACACGTCGTGAATTGCTTTGGCCTCGAGATAACCACCAACCCTGCCGGGTTTGATGTTGATGATCGTGGCTGAACCAAATTCGAGGGCTGCTTCGGCGGACTCGGCGTTCAAAATTGACTCATCCATGCAGATCGGAGTGGAGCAAGCCTCCGAAATAATCCGATGCCCCAACCAATCCTCTTCGGCAAGTGGTTGTTCGATGAGTAGCAGGTTGAATGGATCTAACTCTGCTAAATGCGCTCCATCTGCCCGACCATACGCCTGATTCGCGTCCACCTGCAACGGAATATCGGGCCATTGCTCACGGACTCGAGCTACCGGTTCAATATCCCAGCCAGGTTCAATCTTGAGTTTGATCCGCCGATATCCCGCATCTACATAGGAACCGACTTCTTCCATAAGTTCTTCGATTGTTTCCGATGTTGGGATCCCAACGCTCACTCCGCAATCAACTTCTGTGCGCACTGCGCCGAGGTAATCACCGAGAGACTGATCTCGCTTGCGCAACCACACATCAAGGAGAGCTGTGGACAACGCCGATTTTGCCATCGGGTGGCCGCGCATCGTGCCAAGAGCTGCCGCTACTTCAACAGGATCATTGCCAGGTAGCGCCTCGCGAAGAGCCGGGATAAGAAACGCGCGCATCACATCGATCGCACCGAGGGTGTACTCGGGGCTATAACCGGGCCACGCCATCGTGACGCACTCGCCCCAACCACTCACTCCGTCTGAATCGATCGCTTCTACCAACAACACATCACGCACATGCTGGGTGCCGAAGCTGGTGCGGAACGGTCGGACCAATGGAATATCGAGCAAGTGCAGGCGAAAGCGTTCAACCGTCATTGCGTGCTCCTTCAAGAACATAGCTTCCCTGCGCATCGATCCCGATAACGCGATAACCGTTTCCGTACGCTTCGGTGAATTCTCCACGCATCTGCATTCGCCACTGCAACGCTTGATTCGTGTCTGTCATTCTTATCTCGACGATGTCTTCTGGAGTTGCGATCGTGATCACGTCACGCCCCTCACTCACCATATGAACCGCATCCAGTGGTGCAGTTTCACCAACGCTCGCAGCAATTGCTTGAGGTGACTCAAGACGCCACCAGGCAAAAACTCGATCCGTGCGATCACCAGAATTGATTCCGTCGTTCATCTCACCGTAAAAATCGGGTTCATACCCCTCAACGTCGACGCCCAAGTTGATGATGTTGAGCCACGCGTTCCGGCGCACCAGCGGATCAAAGGTCCACACAACCGTGTCGATGCCAGATTCCAGCGCCCACCACCGCTGGTGCATTTTCAAGGCGGTGCCAATCCGGCGGTCCCGATAACCGTCCAGCACGCCCGCCATGTGTGAGTGCAGGTGCGTATGCCACTTCCCGGATGCGGGGTCACGATGACGGCCCACGACTGCCAGCGCTGCCCCGACTGGCATTTCACCAATCCATGCGACACTTACGTACCCACCCGAGTGCACGAGGGCGCGCATCAGATTCGACTGGATTTGGGTGCCCTCACCGCCACTCGGGGGCCAGACCTCATCGAAGATTCGCTGCGCCAGCCGCAGATCACTAGGGTCAGAGACCGCCTTGATGGTCAGCTCATCCGCATTGTCGCGGGCGGGCTCGGGGGCGGGCATGAACAGACGGTAGCGAGCCGGCTGCACGGATGAAAGGAGCGGGAGCATGGTCAGTGTCACGAGTGCGTCCGCTCTCACCCCTCGAATGCAGGAATCTTTGGCGGCACTGGTCAGTTGCGAATCCCCCACCGAAGATCTCACCGCGTGCCGCGCGGTCGTTGAACTGGCCGCCGAGATCGTTGAGGACTGGCTGGGATCTCCCGCACGCATCGAAGAGCACAACGCTCGACCAGTGTTGCGATGGGGACCTGCGCAACCGCGTTTTCTTCTGCTCGGCCACCTCGACACCGTGTGGCCACTGGGCACCCTGGATCGGATCCCGTGGCAGGTGGTTGGCGATCGGATGACCGGGCCGGGCGTTTTCGACATGAAAGCGGGCATCGTTCAGGCACTCGCAGCGCTGTCCATGACCTCCGCCAAGGATTGCGGCCTACTCCTCACCACCGATGAAGAGACCGGCTCGCATGCCTCTCGCGAAGTTATTGCCGACGCCATCACGAATGCGCGAGCCGTGTTGGTTTTTGAGCCATCTGCTGATGGCGCCCTCAAAACAGAGCGCAAAGGCACGTCTTGGTATCAGGTGAACTTTGAAGGTCGAGCCGCTCACGCCGGGCTCGATCCACACCGCGGCATCAACGCCACTGTTGAAGTTGCAGCCCTCATTTTGGCCACCACGGAGTGGGGCGATGTTGAACAAGGCACCACCGTCACACCCACATTGCTCGCAGCCGGCACAACTGCAAACACCGTTCCGGCCAGCGCCGATCTGACTCTGGATGTGCGGGCCTGGAATGAAAAAGAGCAGGTGCGCGTTGATGAATTGATGCGTGGCTGGTCTGTGCGTCACCCAGAAGCTGCGATCCACATTGCCGGTGGCATCGATCGCCCAGCCATGGAGGCCATCTCATCGAAAGCGCTCTTCGACCTTGCAGCACAGTGCGCGGCCGATCTTGGCTTGCCTGCGTTGGCGTCGTGCTCTGTGGGTGGTGCAAGTGATGGCAACCTCACCGCAGCAGCTGGCGTGCCCACTCTTGATGGGCTTGGCGCGGTCGGAGATGGCGCGCACGCTGACCATGAGTGGGCATCCGTGAGCGCGATGCATGAACGGGCCGCCCTCATTGCAGCTCTACTTGATTCGCTCGATCAGGAAGGCGTGTAATGACCGACGGCCCGCTCATTGTTCAAAGCGATAAGACTCTCCTCCTTGAAATCGATCACAAGGATTCTGCAGAATGCCGTAAGGCCATTGCGCCCTTTGCCGAACTCGAGCGAGCACCCGAACACATTCATACCTACCGCCTCACTCCACTTGGGTTGTGGAACGCGCGCTCCGCTGGCCACGACGCAGAGCAAGTGGTCGACACCCTCTTGCGTTACTCGCGCTACCCGGTTCCGCACTCACTGCTCATCGATGTTGCCGAAACGATGGATCGCTACGGTCGTTTGCAGATCAACAACGATCCGGCGCACGGCTTGGTTCTGCAGGCACTCGATCAGGCTGTGCTCGAAGAAGTGTTGCGCAGCAAGAAGATTTCACCCCTTCTGGGAAAGAGAATCGACGACACCACCGTTTTAGTTCATGCCAGTGAGCGCGGCCACCTCAAGCAGGCCCTCGTCAAACTTGGCTGGCCGGCAGAAGATGTTGCCGGTTACGTGGATGGCGAGCGGCATGCGATCGGCCTCAATGCTGAGCTATGGCAACCCCGTCCGTATCAAACTGAAGCAGCCGAAGGTTTCTGGCACGGTGGTTCTGGAGTGGTAGTGCTGCCATGCGGTGCGGGCAAAACCATTGTGGG
>CAIXFB010000233.1 GCA_903918595.1 uncultured Actinomycetes bacterium | reverse complement strand
CTGCTGTTCTCCCGCAAGGGAATGTCGGCGCGGTTCACCGCGAACGATGACACCCTGCGCCCGATGGGCCGAGCCACAGGTGGCGTGATTGGTATGCGCTTCCGGGGCGATGATGCCCTGCTCGCGATGGATGTTGCGCAACCTGAATCCTTCGTTGTCACGATCACTGACGGCGGATTCGCTAAGCGCACCAACATTGCGGAATGGTCACCTAAGGGCCGTGGCATTCTCGGCGTGCGTGCCATGAAGTTGGTCGAGGAACGCGGATCACTCGTGGGCGCAATGGTGTGTGTGGCAAGCGATCAGATCTTCGCCATCGCATCTAACGGTGTAGTTATCCGTACCAGCGTCGAAGAGATTCGCCCATCAGGTCGCGACACCATGGGCGTCACGATGATGAAGCTTGCTGAGGGCGACACCGTGGTTGCGGTCGCTCGCAGTGCGGAGTCAGATGAAGTTGACGGCGATGAAGCAGAAGTTGCGCTTGAGGTCGAGGTAGCAGCCGTGGGTGAAGGCAGCAGCGAGTGAGCACTGAGGTCACGCGGGGGAGCGGGCCCAGGCGGGCCCGCCTGTACGTGACCCGGATTGACCCTTGGTCGGTTGCTAAGGCAGCTTTCCTGTTGGCACTCACCATTGGTGTGGTGATCGTGGTTGCCGTCTGGTTGCTCTGGTGGCTGCTGGATTCAACGGGAGTTCTCGAAACCCTCTCGCGAAGCCTCAATGACATCGTGGGCAGTGCCACCACTGGCGTTGACCTCGTCGAGCTTTTCTCCTTCTCAAGAGTGGTTGGCGGCGCGCTGGTTATTGCCGCAGTTGAAGTGATCCTGGTGTCGCTCCTTGCCACCATTTTTGCCTTCATGTACAACCTCACCGTGGGCATTACCGGCGGTTTGGAAGTGGTGCTCTCCGACGATCTGTAGCCGCGTCAGTTGGCCCACCCCGGGTCCGATAGTCTGACGCTTCGTTTCGGGCCTATAGCTCAGCTTGGTTAGAGCGCTTCCCTGATAAGGAAGAGGTCGATGGTTCAAGTCCATCTAGGCCCACTCAGTTTCCTCACGGGAACCGCACTTTCTGTGTTCTGCCCCCTTGAGCTCAAGTAAGGAAGAGGGAGGAATCATTCACATGACCGGGCTGCCCACGACTGAATAATCCGGTGTATCTTCAAGGCATGAAGAAGTTGCTAGTACTTGCAGCCCTGGCCGGAGTCGGTTACCTCGTCTACCGCCAAATGACCGCCGATAAGTCAGAGCAAGACCTGTGGTCAGAGGCCACCGAGGCCCCCGACTTGCGCTGAGCCATCTGTCATAGACTTCGGCGTCGGCCAGATCGGTTGGTCGGCACGATCTCGTTTACGCGAGGGGCTTTAGCTCAGTTGGTAGAGCGCTGCCTTTGCAAGGCAGATGTCAGGAGTTCGAGTCTCCTAAGCTCCACACAGTTTGTTTGAAGAGTTGCTACTCGTGAAAAAAAGCAATCGTGCTACAGCGTGCAACATTTCCCGCATGACCGCTGCACCTGAGCACATCAGCCAGCGCCAACTGCGCAATGACAGTGCTGCCGTTCTGTGAGCGGTGGAGAACGGTGAGACCTTCATCGTCACCAACAACGGCCGCCCTGTGGCGGAGATCCGACCCCTCGGTGAGCAACGCTTCTCGGATCCTTTTGAGGGGATGCGGGTGGAACGTGCAAGACCCGGCGCTCGGTTTCGTGATCTGAATCCTCCGGAGATCACCTCCGATGAAACAGCAGTGGAGGCTCTCCTCCTTCTGCGAGGCGACCGTTGATCGTTTTTGTCGACGCCTCCGTCCTCGTGACCTTGATCAAGCGCGAGGGCTCATCGGATTCGGTGATCGAGTATCTGGACGATCTGGCAGAGGATGACCACCTGCTGGTTGCAGGGCAATTGGTGGAGACCGAGCTGCGCCGCGTGGCCAACCGGTTCGACATGGATCAATCGTCGGTGCCACTCGTGCTGGAACGTGTGAACCTCGTAGATCAGACTCCTGCGGATTTCCGTCAGGCGGGCATCTTGCAGGCACGACATCTAGGAACCCTCGATGCCCTGCATCTGGCTACCGCGATTCGCACCCGGGCAACAGCAATGCTCACCTTCGACCAGCGTCTTGCGGAGGCATCTGAAGCAGTGGGAATTCCCGTGCTCGATGTGTTCAGCCCACGGACACTGATCTCAGGACCACATGGAAGGATCACCCCATGACCACCACAGCGATCATCAAGACCAACATGGGCGACATCAACGTGAACCTGTTCCCAGATCACGCCCCCAAGACCGT
>CAIXFB010000232.1 GCA_903918595.1 uncultured Actinomycetes bacterium | reverse complement strand
TCAGTGAGGGGGAGCCTTCGTCGTCGTGATGATCTTGCTCGTGCTTTCGCAGTGCGTGATCAGGGCTCGCACGTGGACGTGAGGACCGCGGAGATGCCCTTCCGAATGTTGGCCCTGCTCACGGGAAGGTCGCTGAAACTGGGAGTGAACTGCTTAACGAGCGCTGAGGGGCTCTGAGCGTAGGTGACGCAAAAGAAGCGGACATCCTTCTTGCTCAGACCACCGATGATGGCGCTGAGAAGTCCGGATACTGCATTGATTTCCGTCGTTGCATTGGGGGCCGTGGTGCAGGCCACCTTCGCTCCTTCGATGGCGCCTGACCTGACCCCAGCAGCATTGACACCCAGTTGCTTCTGGATGCCTGTCGTGGACCCGAAGTCCGACATGAGCGCCTTGGCTGTCTTGGCTGGCGCCACATCAAGCGCTGTGCAGAGAGCTCTCTGATCAGCCGCCGGGAGATCCCACATCACCACAGTGAATAAATCGGTCAGCACCTGCGTGGGCATGGGAGCGGGAGGAGCAGCAGCCGCAGCTCCTGCTCCCGAGACAGCAAGGGTTGCGCTGATGGCATAGGCAACTGCGCGCGTGCGTGCTCTCATGGTGACCCCATTCATGTGACTCAAGACGCGAGGAGTACGGATGGTCGGCAGCGACCCCGCTATCCACATTAGTCGCGTGAGAATCGAGCTATCAAGGGAACGTACGAAGCGATCCGCTAAGGAGCGCTAAGGATTCAAGGTCTCTGCATGATTCGGTCTCACATGCACCAACCAACCTGAAAGAGCATGGGGACTCAACTCCACCCTCGCGCACAGGTGAAGCGACTTATGCCCCACTGAAAGGTGGGGGCAGTGAAGGAGCGGACGTGCGCTGTGACGAACGCCCTTAGTAGATGGGGCTAGAACGAGTCGCCGCCGCCACCACCGCCGCCGCCACCGCTCGAACCGCCTCCGCCGAATCCCGAGTCACCAGATGAAGTCGTTGGAGTGCTTGGAGCGGTAGTGCTCGAGGCAAAGGTGGACGCCATGGTTTGTGACCAGCCACTGAGTCCGACAACGCTGGTCGCGTAGAGGCCGTAGGGGCGTAGTTGCTCCGGTGTGATGTCCGGGAAGGTTCCGACCCAGGTGTTCTCGAGTTCGAGCACGACCGCGTAAGGAAAGAAAGTTGCGAAGATTGCCTCGGAGGTGAGGCCGATCTTCTCGGCGAAGTCTCGGCGGGCTTCGGCGGACGACGAGTTGAGTAGGCGTTTGAATCCCGCCACCTGACCGAGGAATTCGGCGGACGCCTTCGTCTGTCGGCGTGGAGTGATCGCGCGGCCAATAAGGCCTCCGACGACGAGCGCTATCCCGGTCATGGCGAAAAGGACCATGAACATTAACGCGCTGTCGCCCAGGGCCAATGAGACGAAGAAGCCGACAACCGCGAGGACACCGCCAAGAATGGAGAGCAGCAGGTAGGCCCGATCAGGCCGATCACCATCAGGGTTATAGAGGCCCGCTGCCTTAGCTTCGGCCGATAGGCGACTCGTGAGCGCGTTCGTCGTGGCGGCCAGGACCGGGTCATACGAGCCGATCGTCGCAGCGGTGCCACCCTTGAGGATCGCACCGGTGAGCTCGCTCTCCCAGTCAGCGAGCGTGTCCTTGCCCGTGCCCGTCCAGCCGATATTAAGTCGCTTAGCGCCGAAAAATCCACCGTCCTGCTCGGTAATGGTGAGGTGGCCCCTGGCCGCGAGGTCCAGAAGAGTTGCCGTGTAACCGCGCGAATTGACTGTCCCGTCGACGCCCGCCTGCACCTGAGCTGGCCTGAGGCCATCCGGTGGGCTGTATCGCACCGGCGTTGCGGCGAGCACCACTCCAGAATTGGCTCGGCGTCGAAGGATCGCGGTCGCGATCGGGGCCGCGAGCGCGGCAAGCGCGATGAGTAGGAGGAATGGGAACGCGCTCTTGAGTCGCGAAACTTGCTCGACTATTGGGTCGGGAATGATGTTCGGCTTCGGCAGCTGGGTAAAGCCGTCCGGGGACCAGCCGATGACCCCCGTGAGGCCTCCACCACCGCTGAGATCTGCGGAGAGCACTGTTGCGGAATCGGCACCCTGCTCCACCTGGCACTGCTTGGTCGACCCAGCCGGGCCGTAGAAGCACAGTGCGGCAAGCGCAGGAGTGGGGCCGGTGACCATCGCCTTGCCCTGATAGATCGGGAACGACCATTGGTCGCCAATGAAATCCCAGTACAGCTCGATGTCCCCGGCTTCTACGCTCGCGGGTGTCGTGTCGGTGATGCTTTCCGCGCTGATGACGTCGAGTGCCCCGCCGACTCGGTAGGAGATCACGAACGTGTGCAGGCCCTGAATCGCAATGTTCGGGTCGCCGATCATCAAGGATTTGGCGTAACCGAAGTCAGTCTCTGATACGTCGACGCTGCCGCCATCGAGGGTAACCGAGAGAATTTCGACGTCGTAGAGGCGGATGTTCCCGTCATCGAGCGCGTCTTCGGTCGGGATGTCGCGCAGGATCCCGTGGTGAACCTCATCAGTTCCCGGGTCGTAGACGATGGTCTCGGTGATGACCATGTCGGTGTTTGCCTGCACCTCGGCCTTGACGTCGAAGGAGACGATCGCCTCGAATGTTGTGCGCGAATCCTCGGCCGAAGTCAGCGCGTGAACCGGGGCCGCGGATACCAGGATCAGGCCGAGAATGGCTAGCGCACCTGCACCGATTGCCGTTCTCAGCCGAGAAGTTGTTGACACGATTTAGAAATCAACCGTTGGTGCAGCACGGCGTGACTCTTCTGCCTCTGCGTAGACAGGACGCTCCTTCACCTTGGCGATACCGGTGAAGAACATCGTCGGAACGGTGACGACCGCCGTGTTCAATGTGACGACGGTGTCGTTGTAGAACTGGCGGGCGAACTGCAGCTGGCTCTCGAGCTCGGCCAACTGCGTCTGCAGTTGCCTGAAGTTCTCCGCCGCGGTGAGCTGCGGGTAGGCCTCTGCTACCGCGAAGAGCTTGCCGAGGGCCTGCGTGAGCATGCCGTCAGCCTCAGCCTTCGCCTCCATGCTCTGCGCCTGCATTCCGGCGGTGCGAGCCTGCGTGACTGCCTCAAGCGTCGACTTCTCGAAGTTGGCTGCCCCGGATACGGTCGACACGAGGTTGGGAACCAGGTCGGCGCGCTTAGTGAGCAGGGTGTCGATGTCGGCAAAGGAACCGGTGCAGAGCAGGTTCAGGCGACGGAGTTTGTTGAACTGCGTGATGCCGAAGATGAAGAGGAGGACGACAAGGAGAATGATGACGATGAGAGCAACCATTGGGCTTCCTAAGTTCGAGGGATGCGCGAAAAGTAGCACGTGCTCGAACTAAGACAAGGGTTCTTTCGACCCGTCCCGCGTAGATATCAGCGCAGCCTGTGGTCTCTTGAATTCAAGGAGAGTGCTGTGACCAAAGTTCAACGCCCCCTCGCGCAAATTGAGAAGGCTCCCACCTCACATTTCAGTGAGGTCGGAGCCTTCTTTTTTGGTGCGCGAGGGGGTGCCCGAGTTCTTGACATTCAGGACGTATGTCTCCAGACATAGAGGACATTCTTTGGATCTGGAGCGTGGCTATGTCTTTGGCGCGGGTTGTGGTGACAGCTGTTCTCGTTGAGGGTCGTTCGAAGGCCTCTGTAGCTCGTGATTACGGCGTGGCTCGATCCTGGGTCTATGAGCTACTTAAACGTTTTGAGCAAGAAGGTGAAGCAGGCTTTGAGCCTCGCTCTCGCCGCCCACACACCAATCCACGGTCAACACCACTGGAAGTGGAAGATGACATCCTGCGCTGGCGCAAATACCTCATCGATGCAGGCCTTGATGCCGGCGCAGAAACAATCGCCGTGCACCTACGCAACCAGCACGGCACCGCACCAGCTGTTTCCACTATCTGGAAAGTCCTCTCCCGGCGTGGCTTCATCACCCCACAACCACGCAAACGCCCCAAGTCCTCCTACATCCGTTTCGAAGCCGACCAACCCAATGAAACCTGGCAAACCGACTTCACCCACGTCAAACTCCGCAACGGCCGCGACGTAGAAGTCCTGAACTTCCTTGATGATCACTCCCGTTTCCTCCTTGCCTGCACCGCCCACTACGTCACCACAGGACTAAACGTCGTCGACGTGTTTCGTAGCACCTGCAACGATTACGGGCTCCCACAAAGCGTCCTGTCAGATAACGGCGCAGTATTCACCGCACGATTCAAAAACGGCCGCAATGCCTTCGAAACCGAACTGGCATCTTTGAAAATCATTCAGAAAAACTCACGCCCCTACCACCCACAAACCTGCGGCAAAGTCGAACGTTTCCACCAAACACTCAAACGATGGCTCGCCAAACAACCCAAAGTCACATCCCTACCAGCACTCCAAGACCAACTAGACCAATTCCGGCACACCTACAACACGCAACGACCACACCGCGCAGTCAACCGCCGCACCCCCGAACAGGCCTACAACGCACGACCCAAAGCACACCCAGGCAACAACATCACCAACGACTACTTCCGGCTACGAAACGACATCGTCGACAAACACGGCAAACTCACCCTCCGCCACGCCGGAACACTCCACCACATAGGAATCGGACGACGCTACGCCGGAACACCCATCCGGATGCTCATCCACGAAACCGACATCCGCATCATCACCACAGACGGAGAACTCATCAAAGAACTCTCCCTCGACACCGAGAACAACTACCAAAAACAGTAAAACGCCCCAGAAACAACACCCGGGCGTCCACTATGTCCGAAGACATCTGTCCTCGATGTCCGAAGACATCACATTGGTGCGCGAGGGGGGAGTTGAACCCCCACACCCTTTCGGGCACACGGACCTGAACCGTGCGCGTCTGCCTATTCCGCCACTCGCGCGCATCCTTTGAAGGGAAGCGCCGTAATGCTACATGCCAGGCGATCTCCCCGTGGTTGAGCACGGTCTTAAGCAGAAATTGATGTATCGCTTTAATTTTTCAGCTGTTGGGTGCACAATTCGGTGTGATCACGCGCAGATATGCCGCCTTTGTCCTGTCCGCTGGCCTCGTAGCAGGAATGCTCGGCATTCCAGCCGTTCAGGCGGAGCCAGCGGCTCAGCCAATGGCGCAGCCAGCAGCCGTCGCAACGATCGCTGGCACTCCAACCGAACTGCTAGCTACGCTCCCCGTCACCGAGCCGCTCACCGTCGGGTACACGGGCGGCCTGTTCATCTCACCTGCAGACTTGAAGAAGAAGGACTCACGCGGCTGCAGTTACCGAAACCAGGTTCTGCTGAAGCTCGCGACCAAGAAGCCGAGGATCGGTAAGAAGTGCACGCTGTCTGGTGGTGAGTGGCGCGCAGACTTCGGCCGCACTGTCATCAAGAAGGCAAGTCAGGTCAAGCTCGGCAAACTCCTTCCG
>CAIXFB010000231.1 GCA_903918595.1 uncultured Actinomycetes bacterium | reverse complement strand
CCGAATCGTCAGCACCCGAGTCGTCAGCACCAGCATCCCCACTGCCTGAATCCTCAGCACCCGAGTCGTCAGCACCAGCATCCCCACTGCCTAAATCCTCAGCACCCGAATCGTCAGCACCCGAGTCGTCAGCACCAGCATCCCCACTGCCTGAATCCTCAGCACCCGAGTCGTCAGCACCAGCATCCCCACTGCCTAAATCCTCAGCACCCGAGTCGTCGTCTCCTAATTCGGATGCGGGGTCAAAGGGCTCCTCGACAGAATCAATAAAGTCTTCATCAATCTCTTCTGCTTCCACTCGTTCCTCGGTCACATCGAAGTCACCTAATTCGCCATCTTCACCTGGCTGAAATTCGGCGTCGATCTCAGTGACGAAGCCGCTATCGGATTCCTCGTCGAGGGGGTATTCCCCGATAACTTCGCCATCTTCACTGTCGAAGTACGTGATGTCTGAGACGCCATCGGCATCACGGGAGTCAACGCGCATGCTGACTCCTTCGGGGAGGTCAAAGTTGGCACTGTTGAGCCCATTGGCGACATTTATTTCCGCATTGGCTTGGTTGGTAGCAGCCACATCTACCGCTCCGTTTGGGGAGACTCCAAAGAAAACGTCACTTTGGTCGTTGTGAGCCGCCCTCACCGTGGTTCTCGGGCTCATTGGGTCGTCGACTGACATAGTGATTGGAATCGATGCGGCTTGTTCATTCTGTTGTGCGACTGCCGCCTCGAAACCTCCCACAATTTCGCGATCGATAGTCATGGACAGCCAGTTGCCACCCAGTACGGCCTCAGTTCCACGGATCGATCGGACGCTGACACCT
Organism: uncultured Actinomycetes bacterium; assembly: GCA_903918595.1. GTDB lineage: Bacteria > Actinomycetota > Actinomycetes > S36-B12 > S36-B12 > CAIXFB01. The sequence goes on along the minus strand of CAIXFB010000231.1, from coordinate 5,411 downwards.
TCGGGCAGAGCCACGTTGGCATCTCGAGTGTCGTAGACGGTGTCGCCGATCGTGAGCAGAACCCCTAAGCCCGCGTCAGGATCAGGTGAAGTGAGCATCAGCTGCGAAGTTTTCGCACCGCGCCTCTTGTCCTCGAAGGGAGCGGGGAAAGGAGTCCCTAGTCGACTCACCATGGGGGTTAATTCAATCGTGCCTATGCCCCCCTCCCAGCCACCCGTCGGCGCCTGCGGATTTGTCGATCCCATGGCGTAAGACCACGACTCTGAATCGGGGTCGATCATGATGCGCTGCACGGTGCCCGGGTAGTTGTTGTCGTAGACATGGATAGCAATCAAGTCACCTTCATCCGTGACCGCGAACGGGGTAACTGCGTGACCGCCAGCAGGGGAATAGATGCCCAATGTGTAGCCGGCCCCGTTTTGGAGTCCTTTGACGAGTTCAGCCGCTATCCGTGACGGTTGGTATTTCTGATATCTCTGATAGGCCTGTTGAACCGGCGCAACCGCCTGTGTTGCCCAAAAGTATTCGATTGTGCTGGTAACGGCGGGGTTGTCTTTGGTCAAGTCAAATGTGTTGGTCGCATTTGGATCGAAGTCTGAGGGATCTAAATAGCCACCATGAATCAACTCTGACGTGACTGCCATACCTTCGCAGCGTCCCCCGGCGAGTGCCTCATTTATTTGCTCAACCCACTGCTTGGCCGCCGGGTAGAGCACACACTCGCTGCCCGAGCCACTTGCACAGACTTTTTTTCGACCGAACAATGCGATCAAGTCACTAGCACCCAAATTGCCTGGTTCCGATCCCCAATTCTCGAAACTGAAGCCGTCAACGGCGGGATCGAATCCGACGTAGGTGCAGGAGCTGGGATCTTGACCTGCGCAGTTTGGAAGAGGATGGCTGTTGGCAAATGCGAGCTCACCATTACCGCCGAGTCGGGTCTGATCGGCTGATTCCGGTGAATCCGAAGAATCTTGGGTAGTTGACCCACAAGCTGAAAGGATTAGGGCCGTAACTGCAATCAGTGCAACTCGTACAACTATGGGTTTCAACATCATGAAGTGAGATTAACACTCGTGACGACTCACTGCATCCAACTCTCTAATCACCTATTCTGAGAAAATAGCTCAGGGTCTGCTGCATGAGTAGGCGACCACTAATGCTTTAGTCGACGTTGCCATACACAGATTCCTCACTCCCGCTATGCACCGCGGCCGGCCTTTACCTAGCGATTTACGCGATAAACATTAACAAGGTGCGACGTTCTCTGCTGCCGGGCCTTTAGGCCCTTCTACGATATCGAAGCAAACGCTTTGGCCCTCATTCAGGTTCTGATACCCCCCTCCTAAAATACTCGAATAATGGACAAATAAGTCGGGTCCACCATCAGCTCGGGTAATGAATCCAAAGCCTTTTTCTCCGTTGAACCACTTGACGGTCCCAGTATCTCCCTTGACCACATCGGTTTGAGTGACGCTCGATTTGCAATCGGCTTCAGATCCCTCACAGGTACACGTGACCTCCTCGCCATCACTGATGCAGGCCCATGACACCACGTCCGACTCGGCCGGCGCTGAGGTTGACGTCTCAGATCCACAACCCGTAAGGAACAGTGTTCCTGCTGCCGCGAGGGACACCATTAGTGTCATTACCATTCTGGGAGCGAGCATGGCTCTGTTCCTTTCGGCGTACGTCAGCGAATTTACATTCAACTGTAGGCTCTCAAACCGGTCCGCGCAATGCTCTGCGCCACCATTGAGTGAGTCCTCGCCGCCAGCAAACCGTGGTGGTGAACTAAAAGCCAACACAAAAGTTGAGACCAGACCCAGAATAAGCAGGGTAGTGGAGCATTGATCGGTCACTTGGGCTTTTCTTTTTCGGGCCCTACCCTGATGTTTATTGGAATTGGTCTGCCGTGCATGGTCAGATGGCATGGAGGATGCGATTCGCGACAAGGATGTCGAAGATCGCGAGTCCATAGTTGAACGAGAAAATCGTCTGCTCCGGGCTCTCCCGACCTGCACTTGTTCCGGTGACCACCTCGCCGAGTTCGACATCGGGGTTCAAGCCCGGATAGACCTGGAGAAGTCCGTGCTCAGGGTGCATAATCCCTGCCCACAGGTCAGGGGGTAAACCAGATGGACACCTTTGCCGTTGATCGCTGACCAGTCTTGAACTGGGCATTGCTTTTTTCCTGCACGATTCGTGTGGCGAAGGGTCCAGGGACTCCACTCACTTGCAGGAACGTGATGACCGAAGCTGCACGTTGGCGAGCCAGTGCCTTCTGGGCACCTGTTGAACCTTGTGCAACCTTTATCTGGACGACGGCACGGGTAACTGATGCATTCGCAGGAATCTGACCCACGAGTGATTGCAAAGACGTTTGACTGAGTTTTGCTAGTCGGGGGGTATCACCAATAAAGGCAACCTGAGTTCCAATGGGAGATGCAACGACTGACACATCGGTACTCCCAGGAACCACCAAGATTCCAAGTGAAGCCCGTGAAAGTTCATTGCCCGGGTTGACTCCCACAATCTGAATGGTGTGTTCACCCAGGTTGATTGTTGGTGGGATGGTGACGGTCGTTGAGAATGTTCCCCGTGGCGTTACATCGGCCACTCCGATGAGAATCGGTGTGGACATGATGTAGATGTTCACAGATGTTCCACGCAGGTAACTATTTCCGTCAATATCGAAGGTTTGACCTGGCGTTGTTCGCAATTCACTATTCGGACCAAGGGGAAGTGCCGTCGATGATTGAGTGGGAGTAATCGAAATCTCCCATTGCCCCATGGACATGTCTACGCCAGTGTTTGCAGGGTTAGCGGTCACGGTCATGGGGACCCGACTTGAACCCACAATCAGTGATGCGCCTCCAGGAGATGAAATCGCTTCCGACTGATCAACGGAGATGTCAGGCGAACTCGGCGCAGGTCCTCCAGGCGCGCTTGCCGGTTCCGGCTCTGGCTCCGGAACAACACTGCCATCATCGGTGAGCAGGAAGGTCACAGAGGTACTACCAGCCGTGTAACCGGTTCGCGCCGCAGCCGTTGCCTCCACAAGGCATTGACCTGCTTCGGAGAACGTCAAGATTCCAGTCGCCGGAGTGATTTGGCAGTCGCTGGTGCCCTGACTGGTCACTTCGTAACTGATGGAACCGGCTCCCGAGCTGGTCGCAGGCGTGAGAGTCACCGGAGACTGGGCCAAGGTCAAGTTCGTATTCGGCAACCAGGTGACCGTTTGAGGAGCACTCGTGATCGTGAATGTCACCGAAACAGAAGTCACCGAGTAGGTAGCAGTAGCAGTCGCCGTGGCTGTCAAGATGCAAGTGCCGGGCGCGGTGTACGTGATCACCGCGGAGGTGGCGTTAACGGTGCAACCGGTGGGGCCGGCAGAGTTCACCGAATACGCCGGAGTGCCCGTGCCCGCACTAATCACAGCAAGTGCTGACGCTGCTGAACCCGAATTTGCTGCCACCAGCGTGGTCGTGGGCGCCCACGTGATCGAGCGGGTTGCGCTGGAAACAGTCATGGTGAGCGACACCGGTGCCGATGCGCTGTGTGATGAGGTCGCTCCGGCTACCACCTGAACCGTGCAGCTGCCCTGTGAAGTGAAGGCAAGTATCGAGCCGCTGGTGAACGAGCAACCTGCAGTGCCCGCCGAGGTCACCGAGTAAGCCAGCGCGCCACCAGCACTTGCCGTTGCAGATGCGAGCGTGACTGGCGAATCCACCACCGTGAATACCGTCGTGGGAGACCAACTCACGGTCTGAATCGCTGGAGTCACCGTCACTGAAACTCCACTACTCGTCGCTGCCGCATTCAGAGCATCAGCTGCAATTGTTGCCGTGACAACACAGGTTCCTGCCGCTGTTGCAGTCAAAGCAGCACCACTCACCGAACATGAACCCGAGGTCACTGCAAATGACTTTGCGCCAGTACCCGAACTGCCCGAAGTCGACAACAAGATCTTGGAATCAGCAGTCATTGTTGTTGCATCAGGCACCACCGTGATGCTCTGCGCGACCAAGCCCATGGTGACCGCAGCACTTGCTGCAGAGGCTGATCCGGTGCCCATGAGGTTGGTTGCCCTCACGGTGATCGTGTACGTCTTATCGATGTCCAATGTCAAGGTTGCTGAAGTCAATGTGGGCGTAGCTGTCACCGGGCTACCACCGTTGGAGGATGTTGCCGTGACGGTGTAGCCGGTGATGGGCTGACCGCCATTGCTCGACGGCGCACTCCAACCAACAGACACCGTGGTCGCGGTCAAGCGCGAAACCGTGACATCAGTTGGTGCCGAGGGCACGGTGGCAGGAACCTGTTGGGCTTCCGCGCTGGCCGAACTCGAACTCGTTGTCACGGTGACTTTGACGTCGTACTGCGTGCCGTTGACCAGACCCGTCACCGTGCGAGTGGTGCTAGTGGTGGTGCCAGCGGAAATCCAGCTTCCGCCACCAGTTCGGGTGAACACCTCGTAGTTGGTCAAGGTGCCGCAGGTGGAGGGAGTAGCCCGCAGGCAAGCGGGCGCGATCCAGTCCACAGTCAAGGTTGTGTCACCAGGCATCACACTGAGATTCTCGACCGCCCCCGTTGAGGTCGCCGGGGTCACCGACGGCGAGGCAAGTGAGGCTGGCCCCGTGCCTGCGGAGTTCGTCGCGGTGACTCGGATTGTGTAAGGGGTGCCCAACGAGAGACCTGTGATGGTGCAGGGGCTCGATGAACACGCACCCGTAGACCCTCCCGGTGTTGCGGTGGCCGTGTAGCCAGTGACGGTGGCGCCACCATTAGAACTGGGAACACTGAATGCAACTGTGGCTGTGCCATCGCCTGCGGAAGCTGAGGTAATCGTTGGAGCGGTCGGGCGATCCGCTGCAATGGTGAACGTGACATCTCGCGTTCCTGCGGAGTAAAGGCTGCTGGAAGCCGCTGTTGCACGAATAACACAGGGTCCCGTAGATGAGTACGTGAGCGTTCCACTATCTGCATTCACCGCGCAATCGCCACTTATCTTGGAATAAGTGATTGCACCATCACCATCGGTTGTCGCACCGACACTTGGTGTCACCGGGGAATCGTTGAACGAAAGTGATGTGTTGGTGGGTGCCCATGTCACAGTCTGAGGCGCCTTTTGCACCGTGATCGTGATGGGGCTACTCGTAGCGGCCGCATACATGGCATCGGCAGCAACCGTCGAGGTGACCGTGCAATCGCCAACGGCTGCACCGGTCAACGTGGAATTAGCGATCGAACAATTCGAGTTTGAAGCACTGTAGGTGACCTGGCCAGTGCCCACAACACCCGTTGTTGAAAGCGACGTACTAGAAAACACCTCCGGTGTTGTTGTACCTGCAGAGACCGTGATCGTCTGCGGTGTCAGGGCGACCGTGAAAGTGACCGCGGTGGAAGTT
>CAIXFB010000230.1 GCA_903918595.1 uncultured Actinomycetes bacterium | reverse complement strand
GCCAAGGTGACCGGGCAAGGAGGCGTGCCAGACAGTGGGGTGGCTGCCGTCAGGGTGCGCGTCACAGCTCAGGGGTCAAATGCGCCTGGGACAGTGCGTACTTGGTCGCCGGGTCAATCATCAAGCGTTCCCGTGGTCAAGATGCCGATGAATGCAGATGCTGCCGGCGAGGCAATCGTGCCAGTGGCCGGTGATGGCACCATCGCGTTCGCAATAACCGCAGGTGCAGCGGATCTCGTCGTTGATGTCATTGGCTATTACCCCGCTGGTGATCAACCGAATAAATCCGAAGTCATTGGCGAAACCACAGTGATGGCAATGACGGAAACTGGTGGAGCGCCTGCACCTGCTCCTGCACCTGCTCCTGTGCCAGCACCGCAAACCGAATTCTCACCGGCAACTGAAGAGGATGATTTCTTCGGCATTGGTGCTGAGATCGGCTACGAATCCACCGCCCAAGGGGCGCTACAGCCGGGTGAAATTCGGAACGTGCCACTCACTGGCGTACCGGGCAATGCGACCTCGGCATTGGTCGCAGTGACCATGCGGGAGGCCACCAAGCGCGGCAGGCTTCGCATAGGACAGGTGACGGACAAGGGTTCGAGTGCTCAAATTCGCTTTCCCAAGAATCGCTCGTCCACTGCGTTGATCGTGGTGCCGGTTGTGAATGGCACGGTTGATTTAGCCGCTTCTAAGAAGCCCGCGGTACATGTGCGTGTTGACGTTCTTGGTTACAGCACGGGTGCGGCGCCCACAAACGCAGTAGGCCTTCAGCCAGCTCGTGTGCACAGGAAGAAAGTTGAAGCTGGCGAAACCGTGACTATGAAGGTTCGCGGCTTGGTTGGAGTGCCGAAGAAGAAAAAGAAGGCAACAGCGGTCATCCTGAAGATCACTACCAACGGCAAGGGTGGCGCAGACGGCCGCGTCGGCGTCTTCCCCGCTGGTGGAGCTGATCCAGGCACCCGATCGGCACCGATTGTGAACGGCAGCCAGTTCTCGAGCATGGTGGTCTCCGATATTTCGACCAGCGGAGAAATCTCCTTCACGCCTTCCATCACGTCGAGGGTGCGGATAGAAGTCATCGGTTTCGTCCGCCCCTAGCGGATCAGGGTTGCGCTAGCCCAGCCCTGTCGGGGCTCTTGCCTAGGATCAATGGGTGAGTGACGTTCAGCGACTAGTAGAAGACCTCAATCCCTCCCAGCGTGAAGCTGTTGAACACCGAGGTGGTCCGCTACTGATCATTGCTGGTGCGGGATCAGGTAAAACAAGAGTCCTCACGAGGCGAATCGCCCACCTGATCGCGACTGGGGATGCCGCGCCAGGAGAAATCCTCGCCATCACCTTCACGAATAAGGCTGCTGGTGAAATGAAGGAGCGGGTGGCTGAGCTCGTTGGACCCATGGGCCGAACGATGTGGGTTTCAACCTTCCACAGTGCCTGCGTAAGAATTTTGCGAGCTGAAGCCAAGCGGCTAGGGATTTCGAGCACGTTCACGATCTATGACCAAGCCGATAGTCAGCGACTCATGGGCATGGTGCTTCGAGACCTCGACCTCGATCCCAAGCGGTACAACCCAAAATCTTTCCTGGCCCAAGTTTCGAACCTGAAAAATGAATTGATCGATCATGAAAGCTATTCGACCCAGGCCGCAAATCACATGGAACAAACCCTCGCCGAGGCCTACGGCAACTATCAGCGTCGGCTACAACTTGCCAACGCCTTTGATTTTGATGATCTGATCTCATCGACCGTGGCTGTGCTCCAGCTCTTTCCCGACGTTGCGGAGATGTACCGCAGAAGATTCCGCCACATCATGGTCGATGAGTATCAAGACACAAACCACGCGCAGTATGTGCTGGTCCGTGAACTTGTCGGCCCTGCAGATGGGGTGATCGCTCCGGGTGAATTGTGTGTGGTGGGAGATGCCGATCAATCCATCTATGCCTTCCGCGGCGCCACCATTCGAAACATTGAAGAGTTTGAGCGCGATTACCCGAATGCCACCACCATCCTGCTTGAGCAGAACTATCGCTCGACCCAGACCATTCTCACCGCCGCAAATGCCGTGATCTCTCGGAACTCATCGAGGCGTCCCAAGAACTTATGGACTGATGCAGGATCTGGTGCACCCGTGGTGGTGTACGTGGCCGATGATGAGCACGATGAGGCGTCTTTTATTTCGAGTGAAATTGATCGTCTCTCTGATGGGGAGGGTGTAAAGCCAGGCGATGTTGCGGTGTTCTACCGGACCAACGCGCAATCACGCTCAGTCGAAGACATTTTTATTCGTATGGGGATGCCGTACAAAGTTGTGGGCGGAGTCCGTTTCTATGAGCGCCGCGAAGTTCGCGATGCGGTGGCCTATCTGCGGGCGCTTGCTAACCCATCCGACGAGGTTTCGCTCAAGAGGATTCTCAACGTTCCCAAGCGTGGTATC
>CAIXFB010000229.1 GCA_903918595.1 uncultured Actinomycetes bacterium | reverse complement strand
TGGCGAGCTCTACGTCTGCCTCAAGGGCGGCAAGGACGTCATGGTCACCGCAGGCGTCCACACCTTCAACGCAACCTACAACTCCAAGAAGGGTGTTGAAGGTGGGCTGAACATCAGTGTGAACCAGTACGCCACTTCGACAAAGGCGATCAAAGCATTCGGGCAACTGAAGAAGGCGCTCAATACATGCGCAGGACCTACGGGTGACACCCAGACGTTCGCCGACGGCACCACGGACACCTGGGCTCGGCTCACCACCACTGGCGCCGTTCCCGCGGTGACGATCACGGGCGTTCCGTCCTTGTTCCTCAACGTCAACTACACCGACGTTGCTTCCGGGCCGGGTGGTTCGGATTACTCATCAGACACGTACTACGTCTATACGCTGGTCGACGACGTCATCATCACGACGTTCTACTACACGGGCTCTGAGCTGAACCTGCCCACCAAGAAGCGCAAGGCAGTGAATCAAGCCGCTTTTGATGCAGTCACAGCGTGGCTGGGCTAGGAGAAATGAACATGGTTGCGATTCCCGATTCAGTGAAGCCGTGGCTTGACTCGCCTGAGTTCGCCACGATCGCTACGTTGCTGCCCGATGGTCGCCCCCACCTCTCAGTGGTGTGGGTTGCCCGCGACGGGGACGATCTGCTCGTCTCCACGGTCAAGGGCCGGCGCAAGCACCTGAACCTGCTGGCCGACCCTCGGGCCACGGTGTTAGTGAGTCCGAAGGACAACCCGTACTCCTATGTCGAGGTGCGCGGTACCGCCACCATGACCGAGGAGGGTGGGCGCGAGCTGATCGACCGGCTCTGCAATGAATACACCGGTGCGGAGCGATACACCATGGACGACGGCACCGACAACGTTCGCGTCGTCGTCCGCATCACACCCGACAAAGTGGTCACGCTCCAGCGATAAAGCTGCCCTTGAGGCAGACGGGTACTGTTCACCTGTGACTGTGCGCGTTTACGACACCTCCACCCGGACCACGAGAGCGTTTGAACCTCTCGTGCCCGGGCGGGTTGGCATCTACCTATGTGGCGCCACGGTGCAAGCGCCTCCACATGTGGGTCATATTCGCAGCGGCGTCGCCTTTGACGTGATTCGTCGTTGGTTCGAGGCAACTGGCCTCAACGTTACGTTCGTGCGAAACGTGACCGATATCGACGACAAAATCCTGCACAACGCCGGCCACGATGATGTGCCCTACTGGGTCGTCGCGATGAAGAATGAGCGGGCTTTCAACCGCGCCTACGACATCCTCGGCTGCCTGCCGCCCACTTATGAACCGCGGGCAACCGGACACATCCCTGAAATGATCGAGATGATGCAGCGCATCATCGAGCAGGGTCACGGTTACGCGGCCGGCGGCGATGTCTATTTCGATGTGCGCTCTCAGGAGGGCTACGGGTCTCTTTCGGGTCAGAAGATTGACGACATGCTGGCGGCCTCCGATGCCGAAGCGCTTGCGAAACGCGATCCGCGCGATTTCGCGATGTGGAAAGCAGCCAAGGTCGACGAGCCACACTGGAACACTCCGTGGGGTCCTGGCCGTCCGGGTTGGCACATCGAATGCTCCGCGATGGCGCATAAGTACCTCGGTGCCGAGTTTGATATCCATGGTGGTGGCCTTGATTTAGTTTTCCCGCACCACGAAAACGAAATCGCGCAGTCCAAGGCTGCCGGCGATGGGTTTGCTCGCTACTGGTTACACAACGCGTGGGTCACCACTGCAGGAGAGAAGATGAGCAAGTCGCTCGGAAACTCACTTCTCGTGGAAGAGGTTGTGACGAGAGTCCGACCGATAGAGCTTCGCTATTACCTGGCTGGTTCCCATTACCGCTCAATGCTCGAGTTCTCCGACGATGCGGTCATCGATGCCGGTCAGGGATTCCGGCGCATTGAAGGGTTTATCGAACGCGCGATGGAGACACTCGGTGTGAGTGAAGTTGTCCCAGCGCTTTCCTCCTGCCCACAAACTTTTGTTGATGCGATGAACGACGACTTCTCGGTGCCTCAAGCACTTGCAGTGATCCACGAAACAGTGCGTGCGGGCAACGCAGCGTTGGCCGATGCGGATAACGCAACCGTTCAATCTTCGCTGGCCGCAACAGTTTCGATGCTCGATGTTCTTGGAATCAACCCGTTGGCTGCGCCGTGGTCGATTGCGGCAAGCGCTCAGGATCAGCGCGGAGTTATCGACTCGCTGGTTCAGGTGGTTCTCGATCAGCGAGCCGATGCACGAGCCCGAAAAGATTTTGCAGCGGCTGACGCAATCCGCGATGGTCTGCAGTCGATCGGCATCTCGATCGAGGACACCGCCGCCGGTGTCCGATGGAGTCTGGAGAATCGTGATGGCCGGTAATTCCCAACGTAAAGGCGCAATGCGCAAAGCCGGGACCAAGAAGGGGATGACCGTTGGATCCGGCGGCAACCGTCGCGATTCTCTGAGTGGCCGCGGCCCAACCCCTAAGGCAACAGAGCGGCCGCATCACCCGGCGGCCAAACGCAAGAAGGCCGTGGAGAAGAAAGCCGCTAAATCGGATCGTTTTAGCTCAGGTGGTTCACGCAGCACCTCGAAGCGCACCGGAAGTTCTGCGCGCACCGGTTCTGTTCTCGCTGGCCGGAATCCGGTCGTGGAGGCACTGCGGGCCAAGATCCCGGCCACGGCCCTTTACGTTCAAACCAAATCTGATGCTGATGATCGGATGCGCGAATCGTTGCGTCTTGCATCTGCTGCCGGCATTCCGATGCTGGAAGTCACGCGCGTTGAGCTGGACCGCATGACAGAAGGCGCAGTTCATCAGGGACTCGTTCTGACAGTGCCCGAGTATGAGTACCGGTCCCTGAGTGATGTGTCGTCGGCAACCATGCTGGTTGCACTCGATGGCGTAACAGATCCACGCAACCTGGGTGCGATCGTGCGCTCTGCCGCAGCTTTTGGCGCCGGTGGCGTGATCATTCCGGAGCGCCGATCTGCTGGGGTCACCGCGACCGCCTGGAAAGCCTCGGCAGGTGCGCTCACATCTGTTCCCGTTGCGCAGGTCACCAATATGACCCGCACGATTGAGGCCCTCCAGAAGCAAGGTTTCATGGTGATCGGACTCGACGTGAACAAAGCCACTCCGCTGGCCGAGATCCCCAAGGATGTCTGGACCGATCCGGTCTTGATCGTTGTGGGTTCTGAAGGTTCAGGCCTCTCCCGGTTGGTGAGCGCCTCGTGTGATTATCGGGTCACAATTCCGATGACCAAGAAGGCCGAGTCCTTAAATGCATCAGTCGCCGCTGCGATTGTCCTGCAAACCGCTTTCGCTGCCCGTTCCTGACCGGCGCCCGAGCCGCTGGGCAAGTAACGGGAACACCAACACGGTGAGTGCTCCTGCGCCGACGAGTGCAGCAGCCTCCTGAGAGTCCATCAGACCAGCCTCGACCTGCAGTGAGGTTACGGCCACGATGATCGGCAGTGCAGTTGCGATGTAGAGCGAGAGTCGCGCTCGCTCCCGAACATCGGGAAGAGCGTGTCGGTAAACGAAAAACTGCGGAACGCCGCGAATGGCGAAGATGAGAACGAAGAACCCCAGCATCATCAGGGGGTTCTCGATGATCGCGATGATGTCGAGCCTGGCACCAGAGACCACAAAGAAGAGCGGCACCATGAGCCCGAATGCAATTGCCTCGACTTTGCCCTGCACTAAGTGCTCACTCTTGGGCGACAGGTAACGCCGCACGATGATGCCCGCGATAAACGCACCGAGTACCACATCAAAGCCGAGCACATCGGCTAGTGCCAGCAGCGCAATCATGAGTAGGACGGTTAACCGAACTGCCGTTTGTGAGCTCGAGGTGTGACCGCGCTCGATGATCTTGGCCAGTCGATCGTTTTTCATCCGCGCCGGAAGTATCGCTAGCGCTACAGCGATGACACCAAAAACGCCGAGCGTGATGAGTGCCAGGAACGATGACTGACTTCCCAGTAACACCGAGATCGCGATGATCGGGCCTAGCTCACCCCACGCCCCAGCCCCCATGAAGTAGGTGCCGAACTTTGTGGAGAGCAAACCGCTATCACGCATGATCGGCAGCAGGGTGCCCAGTGCTGTTGATACCAGTGCGATTGCCACGGCGAGTCCGTCGTCGAACAATCCCATTGCATCCAGGGTGAGGGAGATGATCAGTGCGAGGCTGAGCGAGACCAGCCAGCCGATTGCGGCCAGCTTTCCGCTGCGGCCTTGGACCGCGTGGCGCTCCA
>CAIXFB010000228.1 GCA_903918595.1 uncultured Actinomycetes bacterium | reverse complement strand
CTCCCCGAGCACCGTGGCAACCTTGGCAGCAAGTTCTTCATCTGACACTCCAGAACCCACGACGGCCGGCACGACGACGGGCTGACCCTTGCGGATCCTGAAGGTTGCGTCTCGACCCGGCACTTCGACGGCCTTGAGCTCAGGAGCAATTGCAGACTGCAAAACAGCGCCATCTAAGACGGGAACAAAGTCATTTCCTTCGCGGGTGAAACTCAATGCCCTGGCAATCGTTTGTGACGGGATCACGATGCCTTGACCCGATGCCACAACCGTCACAGGCTCTGACACTGCTTTTTCCGCGAGTGCAACAGATGCTTGAGCCTGCTCGGGGGTGATCACCGGAGCGGTTATCACGACGGTGGCTTCAAGGGGCTTGCGTGGTAGCAGGAAGGCTGCGGTGAGTTGCTCTCGCGTTACCACCTCATCGAGTTCGAATCCGTCTTTGCCGTTGGTGAGTACCGGCTGGCCATCCTTCATGGTCAAGGTCGGTTCGACCGGTTCGGTCGACAAAGACTCGGCGATAGCGGCAACTTGTTCGGTGAGGGCTGCCTCGTCAATGGTGACTATCGGATCAATGGTGCGCTCACCGATGAGATCACCCACGAGGGCAAATGGATTCCAATTTCTACCCGAGGCCTGGGCAACGGTCGCAGCTATGTCGAGTTCCATTCCTGCTTCAACAGGCACCACGGCCACTGAAGAGGGTCCATATTCCAGCGTGATCTTCTTCGCGGCCCGGCGCCCGAGGCGCTCTTCCAGGGCCTTTTCAGCCTCAGCCACGGAAAGGCCACCGATCGGAACCCCAGCAGCAGTGGTGCGCGGCCGCACTCCATCTCCTGAGGCGAGCACCACACCTACGTAGACCACCAGGAGAGCAGCGATGAGCCCCACAATCGTGAAGAGGACCTTTCGAGACATTGGAGCGGCCGGCTCCTCACTCTGGTGCTCGGCCACGAAAAACGCTCCCCAACTCGAAGTTCTACTGAATGTAAGCCATGGGCGCGGGTGAAAAATCCCGCGATCCCCAGCCTGACACCGATATTACGTGCCCAACTGGTCGAACATCGTTGCCCGACGCGCGCTCTTGCAGAACTGCGACGTTTCAGGAACGGTCAACGGTTCCGCGCGGGAGTGGAAAAGTTGCTAGGCCAGCCCCAAGTACCACTCCGGCGATGAGGTATCCGACCTGCCGCGAACCAGCGCTCAGCGCGATATCTCCCGAAGTGGTTTCGGTGGCCATGAAAAGGGTGGCCGCCAACCACGCCAGAAACAGCAGCCAGGCTCCCCACCGAGCATTGACCGCCCATGCGGCTCCTCTAATGGCGATGCCAAGAACGATCACCGCGACAACCGTCCCCCAAGGAAGAGACAGGGTGATGTCACCAACCGACAGAACGAACCGCTGAGCTTGGACAAAGGCCCCGGTGATGCCGATCAAGGTGCCCGCCACAACCACACCAATGGCGATCAGGACCCGATAAATCACTCGTCAACGCCCGCAAACAGGTCTGTCTCCACATTGCCCAAAGGTCCAGCCGCGTACGTATCGTCAACAACTGCAACCCCGCGAGCAATTCGGAAGTACTCGATGCCAAAAGCCTTTGTGCCCAGATTGTTGGAGAGCGCGAAAAATCCGTCGTCAACTGAAACTTGAGTGGCGTGTGCGGCCAGGGCATCCATTTTCGCGGGGAGAAACTCCTGGGCGTCAATCACCGTCGTAATGAGATCGTCATCACATGCGAAGGGAATCTCGTCAGGATCCATTGCCGCGAATGGGCTGTCGGATCCTTGCTCCTGCAACGCCTCGATGCCAGCCTTCATGACACTGCGCGGGAATGCGGTCCAATAAATTTTCGACACACGCCACGGCGCTCCCAAGTCCGGTCGGAACGTCGGACTCTCAGCCAAGTCAATGGCGTAATGCATTACTCGGTGAGCCTGGATGTGATCGGGGTGGCCATATCCCCCAAAATCGTCGTAGGTCACTGCGACCTGCGGGCGAACCTCACGGATCACTGAGACCAACTCCGTTGCGGCGACGAGAAGATCCGTCCGCCAGAAACAATCGGTTCGCTCATTGCTCGACATTCCGATCATGCCCGAGTCGCGGAACCTGCCAGGACCACCGAGCAGCCGGTGATCGCTCACCCCTAATTGGGCCATAGCGTCTGCGAGCTCCACCTGCCGGTGTCCGCCCAGCTGATCTTGGGCATCTGCAGCAAGGTGAACGAGGTCTGGCAGCAGGATTTCGCCCTCCTCACCCAGGGTGCAGGTGACCAGGGTTACTTCGGCGCCTTCTGCCACATACCGTGCCATCGTGACGCCGGTTCCGATGGATTCATCGTCTGGGTGCGCATGAACGAGTAATAGGCGACGACTCATAAGCGTCAAGGCTACTGATCACGCCCAGAACCCACCTCCGGCAGGATGACACCGTGAGCGACGCGACCGATCTTGGTGAAACTTTTCCCCGACAGAAAGCTGCTACCCGGGGATTTCGGTTGGGCGCTCCTCGATCCTTCGTCCTCGACCCTCAAGGTGAGCGCGTTGTTTTCATCCGGAGCGCAGGTGGCCGGGATCCGGTGGGTGACTTGTGGTGCGCCGAAATGCGTGATGGCACATGGTCCGAACGGCTTGTCTGCAGCGCCCACACATTGGCGTCGGGGAAGATCCCGGAAGCAGAACTCGCGCGACGTGAGCGCTTGCGAGAGGTCACGTCGGGAATCACGGTATGTAGCGTTGACGAGCAGGTGCGCACTGCAACGTTCGCTCTCGATGGCGTTCCGTACCTCATCGACGTCAGCACACCGGGTGCAGTCGCGCAAGAACTCGCACATCCTGGTCCGTGCATAGATCCGCGAATCAGCCCGAATGGGGAAGCCGTCGCATACGTCCATGATCGTTCGGTTTTTGTTGTTACCAGAACAGGTACCCCGCAACTCTTGCTGCAGGCCGAGTCTGAAGACATCACGTACGGTCTCGCGGATTTCATCGCAGCCGAAGAACTAGAACGTCATCGCGGGTTCTGGTGGCTTGCAGATAGTTCAGGTCTACTCGTTGAGAGGTACGACGAATCCGCTGTGCAGGTGCAGTGGATCGCTGATCCGGCAACGCCCACCGCAGAGCCGGTGCCGCATCGTTACCCGGCCGCCGGCACACCCAACCCAATCATCAGCTTGCACCTAGCGCCACTGGGCTCAGCTCCGTTGAAACTTGATTGGGATACCGAGCAGTTCCCCTATCTGGCCACGGTTTCCACCAGCACCGAGACGCCGCTGATCAGTGTTCTCAATCGCGCACAAACCACAAGCGTCATCTTCGACGTAGACGTCGAACGTGGCGTCTTGAACGAGCGCGCTATCCGGGAGCAACTCCCGTGGATCACGCTGATCCCTGGTGTGCCGGCAGTTGATTCTGCTGGCAGGTTGATTGAGGTTCTCCCAGCAGATGGAGATTTCCGGTTGCATCGTGACGGGATCGCACTCTCCCCTCCCGGCGTGCAGGTCGATGCAGTCCTTGATATCGCCTCAGACATTTTCGTCAGTTACCAGAGTGACCCAACCACTTCCGACCTTGCGCTTATTGATGAGTCAGGTGGATTCACCCCATTCACAGACGGCACTGGTTGGCACGGTGGAATCCGCAAGGGCGCACTGACACTCATTTCTCGAGCTGACCTTGCGACGACGACATCACGCGTGACTGTGCAATCCCCGGCTGGGAACTTCGAGATCGATAGCAATGCGGAGGTGAGCATCGTTTCACCGCGGGTGCGACTCCACGAGGTGGGAACTCAACGCCTGCGTACTGCCGTGCTGTTTCCGAAAGACCACACTCCCGGCACTGCGCTGCCCGTGATCTGTTCACCGTACGGCGGGCCGCACGCTGCTCGAGTCATCAGCGCAGCAGCGGCGTTCACGACCGAGCAGTGGCTGGCCGACCAAGGGTTTGCCGTGGTGGTCATTGACGGTCGTGGAACACCTGGCCGCGGACCCGATTGGGAGTTCGCAATTCAGGGAAACCTCGCCGATCCCGTGCTCGAAGATCAAGTGAGCGGCCTGCAAGCACTCGCTGATTTCTACCCCGATCTGGACCTGACTCGAGTGGGCATCAGGGGCTGGTCCTTCGGTGGTTACTTGGCGGCGCTGGCCGTCTTGGATCGCCCCGATGTATTTCATGCCGCAGTTGCTGGCGCCCCTGTCACCGAATGGCGGCTCTATGACACCGGCTACACAGAGCGGTATCTGGGTTTGCCTGATGAGGAATCAGACGACTACGACAACTCATCGCTTCTTACCCGGGCCCACAAACTCACGCGACCACTTCTATTGATTCACGGACTTGCCGACGACAACGTGGTGGCCGCTCATACATTGCAGATGTCAAGCGCACTACTTGCGGCTGGAAAGGCGCACACCGTGCTGCCGCTTTCTGGGGTCACTCACATGACACCGCAGGAGATCGTTGCCGAAAACCTGCTGCTCACCGAGGTTGAGTTCTTTAGAAACAACCTCGGTCGCAACTAGTTGTTGCGTGATGCCTTACTGCGACCAGCGCGAACACGATCGGTGGCTGTGAGCAGCACCTTGCGCATACGAACAGCACTCGGCGTGACCTCAACACATTCGTCCTCACGACAGAATTCGAGGGCCTGTTCGAGTGAAAGATGCTTGTGGGGGATCAACGGAACAAGGATGTCTCCCGAGGACTGACGCATATTGGTCAGCTTCTTCTCCTTGGTGGGGTTGACGTCCATGTCATCTTGACGCGAGTTCTCG
>CAIXFB010000227.1 GCA_903918595.1 uncultured Actinomycetes bacterium | reverse complement strand
CACGGACCAACCGCATGCTCTGGTGACTCTCGCTGAGATGTGCCGTGAATTGGGCTACGAACTTGTGGTGCGAACGCATCCACATGCGCGCATCAAGCCAGATAAAGACAACCTTGACTGGGATGCTGCGGTCACCCAAGCTAGTCCAGTGCTGCACATCGATCAGCATTCTTCGGTTGATTCCTACGAGCTCATGCGCGAGGCGGATGCTGTCGTGACGTATGGATCTACTACGGGTGTCGAAGCGGCTTATCTAGGCCGCCCGGTAATTGTCATGGGACCCTCGGCGTATGACGAACTGGGCTGCGCGGTCCGTCCACGTACTAACAAGGAACTTCGATCGGCGCTGGCTGACATCGGCAGATCAGGATCGCAGGTGAGTCGTGCTGCGCTGCCGTACGGGCTCATGATGAAGCGCAGAGGATTTGCCTTCCGCTACTTAACACGCACAACTGAGGGTAAGCCACGGCTAGCCAGCATTGATTTTGTTGAACCACCAGAGTATGTGCGTCACCTGAGCCATGCGCTGAAAAAATTCGTGACCAAACGGCTAGTGAACGACTGAGTCTCGGTAGCGCTGCAGAACCCACGGCATTTCCGAATAGCGCTTGCGCACTAGATTGGTCGGATCAAAAGTTGGGGTCTCGTAGTCCATGCCAAAAAGTGACGTAGCAAACTCATTTTCGAGTGCCAGCCGATCGGTCGTGACCGGGGTCTTTCCCTTGTGTAGACCAATGGTGTCGACCGCCATGATTGTCCCTGCGAGCCCGTGAAGTTCCGTGATGTTGTTGCCAAGGCCAGCACTTTGGACTGCAGCGTCGGTCAATCGACCATCGGCCCGCAACGCTCGGGGGATTTTTTTGTGTGATCCTCGAACATAGACATGGGGGCCCGTCTCTGATTCGACGTCGGTTAAGTACATGAAGAATTTGAGAAACGAAAGCCGATCTCGATCTTGGTGAAAAAGTTGGGCGTTGAGATCCGCATCCTCGGCTTTTTTGTTGGTAGTCCACCAAAATGCCACCTCGTCCATGATGACAGGTTGCCCAAGATAGCGCTGGGCGATGAGCGCCATGGCGGGGTCGGTAGCGAAATCTTGAACCTCGGGGCTTTGTAGGGCTTGGGTTTCGTGGATGTCGTAACGCCCTACTTGAGGGTTGGACCGTGGGTAGATCTCAAGAGGTGTTCCGGCACCCCGGGCCTCACTGGGGATCCTCTCAGCGAAATTCACAAGGTTCGTGACTTGCTCAGCGGAGGCTCTTTGATTGAACACATAAAAGCCATCACGGACTATCCCAGCAACAGCAGAGTCGATCTCAAGCGGGTCGATGAAATTGCTCGATGAGGCTGGGCTGAGTTGCCAGGCGAGTGAGCCGTGGGTGCGAATCGAAACCTTTGAGAGAAACTTGCCGATTCTGGGGTCAAGGCTCATGGCCTGGCGCATATTGAATTGGCTTTGACCCTCAGTTTTGCTGGGTGTCTGCTTGGCTCGAGAGAAACCATTTGCTGCGGCTGCGGTCTTAGCCATCCGCCCTACGTTGAGAACGTTCTCCACTGCTGGGTTCGACGTAATGCCCACGAGTCGCTCACTTCTCTCGATGATCGCTAGGTGACGCTTGCTGTCGTTAAGTCTAAGTCAAAGGCTAAATAGGTTCCGCGCGCTGTGCCGTACTTTTGTTTGAATCAGTTTCACCACTTCACCGTAGGAAAGGTGTGGGGCGAGTGATTCGCTCTTTGAACCCAGGTGTGCAGATGGGCTCTGTGGCAGGCTGCGGGAGAAACTCGAATTGATGACAACCGCGAGGTATCCACGGGCCAGGTCTTCAACGCTGATGCCCCGGCTCACATACTCGAGGAACTGCCCCTCGTGGTGAAACACCTTGACCCACGGCTCACGTGGGTAGATCGCATGAACACGGGTTTTTTGGAGCCAGACGTTGTACCAGGTGAACTCATACGGTGCGAGATCCAGAGCATCTTTGTAGTCCCAGTTCCGCGGAGCAAGGAATTCCTGGACAAAGGACTCGAGAACTTTCCGAGAGAAGACTTGGTGGCCGTGGCAGGTGAGGATGACCCGCGAATCCATATCGAGTGCTTGCGTGATGCGAGTCAACGCCTCTTCACGGCTCTTCCAGTACTGGGAGTAGTACGTGGGCTCTACCGCCAGTTCGAGATCTTGAACGAGCACCGAGTAGGGGTCCTGTGAGTCAAACATAAAATCATCGATTGTGAATGGACGGATGAACTCAGCTTCGGAATCGACACACAAGTAGTTTTCGGTGAGGCCTAACTCCCAAAAGGCCAACTTGATGATCTCTTGATTGATGTAACCGGGGCGTAGTCCGTGAACGGGGTGATCAACGAGGTGGTCTGCAAACTCACTTTCGGGTATGAGTTCCACATTCTCGGCTTCAAGGGTGCTGAAGAGTTGCAGGTCATCATCTGGGACAACGATGAAGAGTGGAAGTTGGTCGTGATTAAAAGCATGAAAACTCTGCACCATTCGCTTGGCCAATTCAAAATCTTGAGCGTAAGACTTGAGCAGGAATGAGAAATGGTGTGGCTTGTTCATCAGTGGAATTTTCCGATGGATTGAGCATGAAATGCAAAGGTCATGAAAGTGCCTTTCCTGGTGAAACCTCCACTAACAGACCGTGTTCGATCAATTCTGCAATCAGCAACTCAATATCCGCGAGTGGCCATTCAAAGAGTTCAGCCATATCTTGCACCGAGTGTGATCCGTCAGCATAGGCAAGAATATGGGTGCGCAACAAGACCTCGTCAGCCACTGTTCGAGCATGCATCGTGTGGTAAAGCCCGCGCTTACCTAATTGCGGCTCGCCTAAAACGGTTGTTTGGTAATAGGTGGAGTTCTCAAACTCACTGATGCAGGCCGCTACTAAGTCAAAGCCACCTTGCAATCCCGCAGGAGTAACAAACTCGAGATTGTCCAGCGAGGTGTGATATTCCCTGTAGGCGCCGTACTTTGTGCGCATGAGCGAAATCAATGGGAGATCAACTCCGGGCGCGCAGTAATTTCTTTCGTCACTCCCTCGATCTACGTAGGTATATATCTTGGGCTGAGGAGTTTGTTGAACTACTCGCTTGGCAATCCGATCAATGGGAAGCCCGCCAAGACGCGACTGCAAGTAGGAGTAATCGCCTTCGTCGCCGATGCAAGTCAGATTGAATCCGGCCACCACGTTCTCTTTTAGGTGCGCAAGGTTTCGTGACAAGTAGGTGATGGAGCCAATGGATTCCGGGATAAACACAAAACGGTAGGTGAATTTGCGGTTTGGGTTCTCCATAAGCCATTGCGCAAGTGCCACAGCAACCACCGGCCCAGACAATTCATTGTTCGCCAGCGATGGGTGACACACGTAGGTTGAAATGAACACCTCGTCGGTGCTTTCACCAGGAAGCACCCACTCGGCGTAGGTCAGCGAGCCAGGTTCAAGTGTGGCGTCGATGACCGCCCGGTAACTTCCCGGCTTGAGGGAATCACGCTGGTGCTGGGTAAGGCAAAAGCCCCAGGTTGGGTTGTAGTAACTCGTCACGTAAGGAATCGCGTCGGGGATTTCAGGATCCGAATGCAGATGAGCCTGTAGGTCAGAGAGGTCAATGGTGCAATCTGTGGGCTCGGAATAGCTGACCACATGCACATTCGAGTCGGCAAGATCGATGATTTTCGTGCCGTCAGGGGCTAACAGATAGGCATCTGTGAGGTTCCACTCGTTGGGCACTACCCAGTCAAAAACCTGTTCTCCGGTGGGAACCTCATGCACTTCGAGCCCGGGCAGGTACTCCCCAATGATTTCGAGGGTCTGGCGCACTCCGTGCCCGGTCAGAGACCGATTTAAGGGCCATAGGCGGCGGGCCAGGTCGTGCATGAATTGCCCTTGAGGGTTCGCCTCACTTGGGGTGATCGGAGCGCTTACCACGCCTCCTACGATAGTCGACATGCCACAGACTGGGTCGGGCGCGAAGGTTCTCTTGGTCGTGGCGACTTTGGGTCGGAGACCGGAATTCCTCAGACAAACCCTTGAATCGATCCGGGCTCAGAAAATTTCTGCCGACATTGTGATGGTGGCACCGCTAGAGGCCCCAGGGATCATTGAGATCGCTGCTGAATTTTCTGCCGCGTTACTACCCGATCCTGGCAGCCTTCCGAAGGCCATCAACGTGGGGATGGCCACCAAATCTGCCCATCATGAGTACGTGAACTGGCTCAATGATGATGACCTGCTCGCCCCTGGCTCGTTGCACGCCACCGTTGAAGCGCTAAGGGCATCGCCTGCGGCGACAGTGGCTTATGGCGCCTGCAGTTATATCAATGAAGCAGGACAAGAACTATGGCTGAGCAAGGCAGGCCCGTGGGCTGACCGGGTGCTTTCCTGGGGGCCTGATCTGATTCCTCAGCCGGGCATGTTGATTCGAGCAACTGCCTGGGACCAGGTCGGTGGACTCGACACCACATATGACCTCGCTTTTGACCTTGATCTGCTCCTGCGGCTGAGGAAGATCGGACCACTCATCGACACTGGGGTCACGGTGTCTAGTTTTCGGTGGCACGCCGATTCGTTGACCGTTGATGACAGAACGAAGAACATCGTTGAATCCGAACGAGCCAAACGGGCCGCTCTTTCTCCGGGTTTACGGAAAATAGCTTGGCTATGGGAGGCACCCGTGCGGGCCGCTACAAGGTTTGCAGCGCATGAAGTTCAACGACGGGCGCGAGCGATCAATTCGCGGTAGATCCACACCCGTGAGAAGTGCCACTGAGTCCAGAATTTTTCACGAACGGCGTCAAGCCCCGACGGTTTCAAGATCAGGCAACGCGCGGTGTGGAACTCAGCGAAAGATTTGCGCCACTGATCTGTCGAGGCGCCGCCGGTCATGAATTGGGCGATGGGGAAATCAACGATGACGGGATCAGAAAGTAGCGAGAGTTTCAAAAAGAGCGCGTAATCTGCCGAAATCACAAACTGGGGATCAAATCCACCGAGTTCACGAAGAGCCTTCACGGAGGCAAATGTTCCTTGATGAGAGGGAAAGAACCCTCGCGCAAAGTGATGTTTTTGCTCCTGGTGGTAATTCCATGCCGGGGTGATGGTCGATGTTCGGCGTGCGAGATCAACTATTTCAATGGGGCCAAAAAGCCAAGTTGTCCCATGATCGGTCAATTTCTGGGCCACTCGCGCCAAAACCTGAGGGTCCTTGATTAGATCTCCGGCGTTCAGGAAGTAGGCAAATTCACCCTGAGCTGCAATGAGCCCCAGATTCATTGCGGGGTAGATACCAGTAGGTGGGCACCACTGGTATTTCACATCAATCCACGCAGCTTCACGAAGACTTTTCAGTTGATCGGGGATCAACGATTGATCGGCACTGCTATCGATCACGATCAATTCGAGATCCTGAAAAGTTTGGGCAAGGAGAGACTCCATGCTGACTGCAAAACCCTCGGCATCGTCCTTGACCACGGT
>CAIXFB010000226.1 GCA_903918595.1 uncultured Actinomycetes bacterium | reverse complement strand
TGCAACATTGGACCACCGACATTTTTCTGTTCTTCGCAACAAAAATAATGAACGTTTCACAATTTTGCCGGGATGACGCGGAACACCGGAATTTCCCGCTGCGCATTCTCTTTGTACATGCGATAACCAGACCACTTGTCCACCAATAGGTCATACAACCGGTCCGCGTCAGGTCCATAAACTTCTTCGAACGTGACATCGATGATGTTCCCGTCGATTTCCATGCGGCCTTGCGGGTGGGCGCGCACGTTGTGCACCCAACCGGGAACCTTCTCCTGACCCGCATTGGAACCAGTAACCGCCCACACTCCCGCCTGTTCATGTTGATCATCAGGAACGGCAAGGAGTGGGTTGGTGCGCCATTCACCTGAGCGCCGACCAAGCGAAGTGATCCAAATGACTTGGACACCGCCGGGAAAGGTGCGCCAGAGTCGGCCTCCGGAAAGTTTGTGCACGATGCGGTGGGCAACGGTGGTGGAGCGCAGGGCCGCACCCCACACTGTGTCGTATGCCCTATTGCCCATAAAAGAAAAGGGTAGCCACCTATAGTCCGCACATGAACTCATCTGTGACATTGCGCAAAGCAATCGCATTGACCGCTGCTGGATTCCTCGCAGCTGGCACCGCACTAATCGCAGCCCCCGGCGCGAGTGCAGCAAAAGCTGACCTGGTCTGGTACCTGAGCAGCCCCGAGCGGACGGTGGTGGATCTCCCCCCGACCGGTCCCAGCATCGGTGACATCACGGTCTCCAACGGCGATGTGACCGAAGTCCCGGGCAAGATCGCGGTCGGCTTCTATACGACCAGCCAGGTGACCGTCCGCGTCAATATTCCGGGCGGCCGTGAAATTCGCGACGTCGACCTTGCAATCTCCGCCCCCGGTGGCGTCATGTACCTGACGTCAATCATCCGGGCCAACTCAGGCACTCCGCCCACAAAGGCCCAGACTTTCGCAATCATCGGTGGCACAGGTAAGTACGAAGGAGTCTCCGGTCAAGCGATGCACAGTGGGTTCAACGCACAGGGCTCGAAGATTTCATTCTTCTTCACTGGCTGAGTAAATGCGAAGCCGATCGGTGGCGCATAGGGTTCGGCCATGAACTCATCTTCGACATTGCGCACAGTGATCGCCCTAGCTGCTGCTTCCTTCATCGCGGCCGGAACCGCATTCATCGCGGCCCCCAGCGCGAGTGCGGCCAAGGCAGATCTGGTCTGGTACTTCGATCGGACTTTCCGTGAGGTAATCGACGGTGGCGTCCCGGGCAATAGCCATGGCGACATCACCGTCACCAATGGAAATGTCAGCGAGGTCCGCGGAGGCAAGTCTGTCGGTTCCTACGCGACCTCCCAGGTCTCAGTGCGAGTCCTGATCCCCGGCGGGCGTGAGGATCGCAAAACGGACATTGGTATTCAGGTCGACGGTGGGGTCATCTACACGACCGCGATCCTTGCGGCCAATGCCGGAACCCCGCCCACAAAAACCTCAGCCCACGCCATCATCGGTGGGACGGGCAAGTACTCCGGGGTCTCGGGCGAGATGATCTTGAAGCCGCTCTCAGCAAGTCGGTACAAGGTGAGCTTCTTCTTCGTCGACTAGTGGCCGATAGGCTAAAGGCACTTCCCCAGTGTTATTCGCTTACTCAATCGCTTAGCCGAATCAACTGGAGTGCCCGTGGCCCGCGTCGTCGTCGACGTCATGCTCAAACCGGAAATCCTCGACCCCCAGGGTCGGGCTGTCCAAGGCGCCCTCGGTCGCTTGGGCCTCACGGGCGTGGCTGATGTGCGCCAGGGGAAGCAGTTCGTCATCACACTCGATGGCGCCATGGATGCCGATCGCGCTGCGGTGCTCGAACGCCTGGCCGGGGAGCTGTTGAGCAACCCGGTGATCGAGGACTTCACCCTGACGGTGCAGGAGGATTCCTGACCATGCGGATCGGTGTAGTCACATTCCCCGGTTCGCTGGATGATCGCGATGCTGCTCGTGCGGTGCGCCTTGCCGGCGGCGAAGCGGTAGCACTGTGGCATGGCGACTCAGACCTGTCTGCTGTTGATGCCGTGGTGCTGCCGGGTGGTTTCTCATACGGGGATTACCTGCGGTGCGGCGCGATCGCTCGGTTTGCTCCTGTGATGTCGAGCATTGTCAGTCGGGCTGAAGGCGGCATGCCGGTGCTGGGAATTTGTAACGGTTTCCAGATCTTGTGTGAGTCTCACCTGCTTCCCGGCGCACTTACGCGCAACGATCACCTGCACTTCATCTGCCGCGATCAGCGCCTTGTGATCGAAAGCACCGACTCGGACTGGACCAGAGACTTTGAGCCTGGTCAAGAAATCGTCGTTCCGTTGAAGAACGGCGAAGGCGGTTATGTCGCCGATGAACAAACTTTGGATCAACTCGAAGGCGACGGTCTGGTGATCGCTCGGTATCTCGAGGTCAACCCGAACGGCAGCCGCCGAGACATCGCAGGCATTCGCAATGCGCGTGGCAACGTCGTTGGTCTTATGCCGCATCCAGAGCATGCAGTGGAAGCGCTCACCGGACCCACAACCGATGGCCTTGCGTTCTTCACATCCGTTCTCACTACTGCACTTACCTCGGTGGTGAACGCATGAGCATTGACACAGTAGGAAACGCAGAGCGCAATCCTGATCAGCCGCAGCCCTTTGCTGAACTCGGCCTTAAACCCGATGAATACCAACGTATTCGCGACATTCTTGGGCGCCGGCCAACCTCTTCAGAACTCGCCATGTATTCGGTTATGTGGAGCGAGCACTGCTCATACAAGTCGAGCAAAGTTCACTTGCGCCAGTTCGGTGACAAAAAGCCAGAAACCGACACCCTGCTCGTAGGTATTGGCGAGAACGCTGGAGTTGTTGACATCGGTGCCGGTTGGGCGGTCACCTTCAAAGTTGAAAGCCACAACCACCCCTCATTTGTTGAGCCATATCAAGGCGCGGCCACCGGTGTTGGCGGAATCGTCCGCGACATCCTTTCGATGGGTGCACGCCCACTCGCCGTGATGGACCCGCTGCGGTTTGGACCGGCGGATGCCGCAGATACCAAGCGCGTGCTGCCCGGGATTGTTGCTGGCGTTGGTGGCTACGGAAACTGTTTAGGTCTGCCGAACATTGGCGGAGAAATTGTTTTCGATGAAAGCTACGCAGGCAACCCGCTTGTGAATGCGTTGTGCGTTGGTGCGATGCGGCATGAAGACATTCACCTCGCCAGCGCTAAGGGTGTGGGTAATCTGGTTGTTCTGTATGGCGCTCGCACTGGTGGTGATGGCATCGGTGGTGTCTCGGTGTTGGCGTCAGAGACTTTCGATGCAGATGGTCCCGCCAAGCGACCGAGTGTGCAGGTGGGCGATCCGTTCATGGAGAAGCTTCTGATCGAGGCCACACTCGAGGTGTTGCATGCCGGACTCGTTGAAGGCATTCAGGATCTTGGTGGCGCCGGGATCTCCTGTGCTACCAGCGAACTTGCCTCGAATGGCGAGGGCGGCATGCATGTGTGGCTCGATCGAGTGCTCCTTCGTGACCCCACGCTTTCACCCGAAGAGATCTTGATGAGCGAGTCGCAGGAGCGCATGTGCGCAATTGTTGAACCGGCAAAAATCGACGATTTCTTGGCGCTCTGCAAGAAGTGGGAAGTCGAAGCAGTGGTGATCGGTGAGGTCAACGCTTCCGGTCGGCTCACAGTTGAGTGGCATGGTGAAGAGATCGTGAACGTGCCGCCGCGCACGGTTGCTCATGAAGGCCCGGTCTATGAGCGCCCCTACCACCGCCCCGAGTGGATGGACGCACTTCAGGCCGATGCTCCGACTGCTGATCGCATCACCCGCCCGGTCACCGGCGCGCAATTGCAAGAAACCTTGCTGGATCTGATCGCCTCGCCAAATCTTGCGTCGAAAGCCTGGGTCACTTCGCAATACGACCGCTATGTGCTCGGCAACACGGTGCTGGCGCAGCCGGAGGATTCCGGCATGGTGCGCATCGATGAAGAAACCGGGCTCGGTGTTGCGATCTCCACCGACTGCAATGGGCGCTTTGCGAAACTCGACCCGTACACCGGTGCACAGTTAGCCCTCGCCGAGTCGTATCGGAACGTGTCGGCTACCGGTGCTGTTCCGCTCGCTGTCACTAACTGCCTTAACTTCGGATCGCCTGAAGATCCAGAGGTGATGTGGCAGTTCTCTGAAGCGGTGCGCGGTTTAGCTGATGGATGCTTGCAACTCGGTATCCCGGTAACCGGTGGAAACGTCTCGTTCTACAACCAAACCGGCGACACTCCGATCCTGCCCACCCCGGTGGTTGGTGTGTTGGGAGTCATTGACGACGTTGATCGGCGCACGCCGATCGCGTGGGGCCCAGACGGTGAATTGATTTATGTACTAGGTGATACCCGCGACGAATTCGGTGGCAGCGAATGGGCGCATCGCAAAGGTCATCTGGGCGGGATGCCGCCACTGGTTGATCTTGATCGCGAGCGGTTGCTCAGCGAAGTGTTGGTGGCCGGCTCGCGCGATGGCATGTTGACCGCAGCGCACGATGTGTCTGATGGTGGCATCGCGATGACGCTCGTTGAAATGGCACTGCGCTCAGGTGTTGGTGCGCGAATGTGGCTGCCAGATGATGCTGACCCGTTCGTGTACCTCTTTGCTGAATCCGCCGGTCGTGCAATCGTGGTAATCCCGCGCAGTGAAGAAATGAGGTTCACTGAAATGTGTGCCGCTCGCGGGCTCCCCGCGTTTCGTGTGGGTGTGGTTGATTCAGGTCTTGGCGCTGATGCTGGCTTTGATGCAGCCACCCAAGTGCTGCAGTTCGGTGATCTGTTCACCGTGCACATCGAAGAAGTTCGCGCACTGCACGAGTCGGTGCTGCCCGCGCTTTTCGGATGAGCTCGCATGGCTGACTTCACATGACTGTGCCGACTGACTCTGGTGTTGATCCGGTCATTGCTCGGGTGCTCGCGCTGTACGCGGCAGGTGCTGACGTGGATCGCGCAGATGAGCGGGCCGCTGTCAAAGCATCGCTAGCTGTGCTCAGCTCACAGGCTCCCGGCCACAGTGTCGAGGTGCGGATCCCGCCCTATGCCGCGGTTCAGGTCATCGAAGGGATATGGCATCGCCGGGGAACTCCACCGGCGGTCGTGGAATGCAATGCGCGCACTTGGTTGCAGGTTGCTTCGGGCCAGCTCGAGTGGTCGGCGGCCTATGCCGATGGCCGCCTTCGGGCCAGTGGTGAGCGCTCTGATTTGAGCGCGATCCTGCCGATTCATCCCCTGAATTGACTCACCCGAATCCGATGTGATTAGGTAAACCTAAGTTAG
>CAIXFB010000225.1 GCA_903918595.1 uncultured Actinomycetes bacterium | reverse complement strand
GTCAATTCACTGAAGAGCTTGAGCGCGAAATCACCCACGATTCCGAAGGACTCCCCCACCTTGAGTTCATGAAACCGGTGAATGAGGTGCTCAGCGATGCTGGTGTGTTCGGTCACGGGGGTGTTACTACCACATAGCGGGGTTACCCTTCATGAGTGAGGCACTTTGCGTCACTCTCGGGATTGGTTGCATCCGATCTGACACTACTCAGGCTTTGACTCTCGCCTGCGCGCTTCGATTGCAAGTGCTTCCTCGGGAGTGGGAGCGCTTCCGCCCAATCGCGCTGGCAACCACCATGCTCCCGGTTCTTTTCCGGGGTAACGAGCGATTGTCTCATCGAGCAGCTCTGCGAGGCGCTCCTGCAAAATCGCATTCGTGACGTCGGGATCAACACCTTTTGGAACCGGAATCTCTGCACCCACCGTGATGCAAATCGGCTTGCCACGGGAAAAGTCTTTGACACCGTAACTGAGCATCCGATGCCCGCCGAAGATGATCATCGGAATAAGTGGAACGTTTGCCGCTCTTGCCATTCGAACCGCGCCGTTCTTGAGTTCTTTGATCTCGAAAGAACGGCTCATCGTGGCCTCAGGAAACACGCCAACGATTTCACCCGACTTGAGCACGTTGACTGCCTCGCGAAAGGACGCGGAACCCGCATCGCGATCTACTGGAATGTGGTGCATGCCGCGCATGAGTGGGCCACCGACCGGATGTTTGAAGATTCCATCCTTGGCCATGAACCGAACGAGCCTGCGTCCGTTCATGTCTGCCGGTATGCCGCCGAGGGCAAAGTCCAGGTAACTCGTGTGGTTGATCGCGAGCACAGCGCCACCGGCACGCGGAATGTTTTCAGCTCCGACCACATCAAGTTGCAGGCCGAGGCCTTTGAAGACACCTCTGAAGGTGAAGACAACTCCTCGGTAGAACGGATCAGCCATGGCGTAAGACTATTGGTGCCACCAAACTTCCCCGGCATTACTCAATGACGACGAGCGCCTGATCGAGTGACTTGCGCTGCAGATCTGGCACGGTGCACCCAGGTGCTGCGTAGCCAACCGGAAACAGGATGTAGGGCCGTTCAGTACTTGGCCGCCCAAGAATCTCGGTGAGGAATGTCATCGGATTGGGAGTGTGGGTCAGCGTAGAAAGTCCCATGGTGTGCAAAGAGGCTATAAAGAGCCCGCAGGCGATACCAACAGATTCATTGACGTAATAGTTCTTGCGCAGGGAACCATCAGGCATCGGGGTGGATTTCTGGGCAAAGACAACCACGATCCACGGCACAGTCTCAAGGAATCCCTTGTCCGCGTCGGTGCCCAGCGGAGCTATGGCCTCACGCCACGCTGGCGGGAGTCTGCCGCCGTCGTAGTTCTCCCGCTCTTCTGTCTCGGCAGCAATGCGAATCTGGGACTTGATGGAGCGGTCATGCACTGCCACAAACGTCCACGGTTGTTGGTGGGCCCCACTTGGTGCAGTGTTCGCGGTTGCAACTGCAAGCTCGATCATCTCGCGCGGGACTGGTTCCGCACTGAACATGCGAACACTTCTTCGCGCATCCATATGTTGCAGGAATTTCTGACCTTCAACTAGCCCTGCATCGGTGGTGACACCCTGCGGTTCGTATTTCACGCAGTGTGCGGATTTTCCGGGCGCCGGGGAGGTGTTTGCATTTCCAGCAGCGCTGCAACTTCACTTGCCTTGTAGCGACGATGACCGCCAAGGGTCCGGATGCTGGTCAACTTGCCGGCCTTCGCCCACCTGGTCACGGTTTTTGGATCGACGCGAAACAGGGCAGCGACTTCAGAGGGGGTGAGGAGGTGACCGTTATCCGATGGTTGGATCGACACCGGACCTCCTCAAAATGTGTTGGCGCACCAAATG
>CAIXFB010000224.1 GCA_903918595.1 uncultured Actinomycetes bacterium | reverse complement strand
TCTGTTTCACGTTTGCCATCACCAAGGGAACCTTGACGCCCGGGTTTTGCTGCTCGAACATCGAGAAGTGCACCCCCTCCACAGTGGATGGGCCAGGCGAGTTCACTGCTGCTCCGGACAATGCGCACGCCAGGGCGCTCCATCCAGTTGAGGATCAACTGGGCTTCCTCGGTGAGGCCAGCTGGTGCAGGGTCTTGACGAGGCTCCACCTGCGCAGCAGCCGAAACGAGTGCGTCGATGAGAATCCCGGGATGCGCATGTGGCTCGATATGCCCCGCCGCGGCTAGGTACCCGTGGCGGATGACATGCACTTCCCATTCGGTATGTGATGTTGGTCTGGCGACAACAAGTTCAGTGCACTGAGTAAGTGCGCGGAGTCGATGCATTCGCACGGTTGCCGCGACCACTTGCTCGAGACGTTCGCGCCAGGCCGCGGCTTCTTCAAAATGCTCTCCTTCGGCGAGAGAATGCATTCGCGCGGATGCGAAAGAAATGAATTGCCGCGCGTCACCAGACATGAGTTGGCGCGCTGAAACCATCGGATCCGAAATCAATTTTTCGGTGGCCCAAGAATTCAGACCCAACCATTGCTCGAGGCTGGATTGCACATCTTGGGCTGCGGAACGACGTGAAAACGGTCCTAGTGAGTGGTGAGTATCTTCAATGACACCAACAGGATTACGCGAAATAGTGAGTCGTGGAACTCCACGCAGTGGGGTATTGATCCAATGCTCAATGTCGGCTCGACGCGATCTCACGTTGTATCGGGGTTGCTCCTCATGGATGAGTCGAACTTCGCGAACTTGCGCTTCCAATTCGCTTGCGCACACGATGGGTGAGATCACTGACGCGATCGAAATCATCTCGGACATTCGCTTGCGTTGTTCAGCAGCAGTGAAATAGCTGCGCACACGTTGGCGAATATTTAATGCTTTGCCGATATAGAGGGCGGTGCCCAGCTCATCCCGGAAAACGTACACGCCAGGGCGCTCCGGGAGTCGATCAGCGAGAGTTCGTTTCGAGCGTTGTACTGGACTCACTCTGCTGGTGAATTGCGCCAAGTCTTCAAGGGTGGCAACGCCAAAGTCACCGACTCGTTCGAGCAATTTGTGTAGCACTTCAACCGTAGCTCGAGCATCATCAAATGCTCTATGCGTTGGCTGTACCGATACTTCAAAATATGCAGCGAGGGTTCCGAGTTTGCAGTTTCGGACCTCATCGCGCTGGAGCGCTACGCGGGCCAGTCGGGCGGTATCTACGACCCGATGGGTGGGCCAGGTCAAGTTGAAGCGGGCGCTGGCGCCTTTCAAAAAACTTATGTCGTAGCTCGCGTTATGGGCGACGAGCACCGCACCATGCGAAAACTCCAAGAATGATGAGACTGCAGTGGCAACAGATGGCGCATTGGCTACCGCAGCATTGGTGATGCCGGTCAACGCGATGATGAACGGGGGGATGGGCTGCCCTGGGTTGACGAGGGTGGAGAACTCGCCAATGACCTCTCCTCCGCGCACCTTGACGGCACCTATCTCGGTGATCCCGGCCTCCGCTGGCGGCCCTCCCGTTGTTTCGAGGTCGACCACAACAAAGGTCGCGTCGCGAAGGGAGGTGCCGATGTCGTCAAGGCTGGCTTGGACTCCTGCGCCGCCAGTCATGGGCTCACGGTACGTTCTGCCTGTGACATTGCCTGACGACACCACGCGCCTGCGCTGCGCTCATTGTGGAAACTTGACCAGATTCGACGTTATTCGTAGTAGCCGCGTCTCTGAGTTCTGGCATGTAGACATGTCTGGGGCTGCCACCATCGACGAGACCACTGTCATTGCCGGGAACGTGGAAGAGATCCGTTGCCGTTGGTGCTCAGCTACCGATCGGATTGAGTTAGTGCCTCGGCCAGAGTTTGGTGGGCCGACCCAAGAATCTCCGGGAGATGGCGGCGTTTAAGCCGCGTGTCAGACCCCTCTCGTAGCGTCTGAAGCATGGATATCGATTGCGGTTCTTGCCAGGCGTTTCCCCATGCCTGCTCTGATTGCGTGGTTTCAGTTCTCCTTGGGCAGCCGGGGGAGCAGCCCGCCCTCCCGGTTCCCCGTGTTCATGTGGCGAGTGAACATGCGGCCGCCCTTGAGGTGCTCGCGGGTGGGGGCCTCATTCCCCCTCTTCGTCTTGTACTGGTGGATCGTCACGTTGGCTAACTGTCCACCATTCAGGGGACAGTTAGGTCGGACCATGATTTGCCAGCCGTAACCAATCTGTTACCGTGACTGAGTCCATGCGGGCTGGAACGAAGTTTGTTCGGTCGGCGTCGAATGGTCAGTGCGTAAGCACGCTGACCCGTCGGTGAGGAGTGATCTGTGATTCGTGGACGCTTAGTGCGCCCTTTGATGACAGGTCTGCTTGCCGCCACGATGGCGACGACGGGCGTGGTGGCCGCTCCTGCGGCAATGGCAGCGCCCAATCTTGAGCAGGTGCGACTTCAGGTCCAAGACCTTGAATCCAAAGCCGAGACGGCTACTGAGCGTTACAACCAAGCCCGGAATGAGCTGGCAGATGTGCAGCAGACGTTGGCCACGTTGAAGGCGAAGGTTCGGCGCGAGCGCAAGGAACTGCGATCGATCCTCGGATCGGTCGATGACTTGGCCAGGGCCACCTACACCTCCGGTGGCATTGATACTTCGTTACAAGTGCTTTTGGCGGAGGATCCCAACGAATTTCTCGCTCAGGCAGCAGCGCTCGATCAGGTCCAGCAAGGTCAGGCATCCGCCCTGCGTCGGACCCAGACCACCCGGTTGCGCTTGGCTCAATCAGAAGCGGCCGTCGCTGACAAAGAACGCATTGCATCTCGGGCACGCAAGAACATGTCGGATTCCAAGAAAGAGGCCGACAGCAAACTCGCTGAAGCCCAATCACTTCTTAACAATCTTGAGCAGAAGCAGCGCGATCGGCTCGCCGCAATGGCAAGGGCGGAGCGTCAGGCAGCAATCTCGGCCGCTGCAGCTGCCTCGGCAGCTATCAGTGCCTCATCTGGCTCGGGGGGCAGCGGATCAGCAGGAGGCGGGTACACCGGCGGTGGTCGTGCGGCCAGAGCTGTTCAATATGCGCTCTCGCAGGTGGGCGATCGATACGTTGCTGCCGCTGCCGGCCCCAGCTCATTCGACTGTTCAGGATTGACGATGCAGGCGTGGCGCCAAGCAGGAATTTCGCTTCCGCACTACAGCCGGTCGCAGTACTCCACCACGCGCCGAGTGCCGTTGAGTCAGGCTCAGCCGGGTGACTTGGTCTTCTACTTTGGTAGCGGTGCGCATCATGTGGGCATGTACATCGGCAACGGCAAAATGGTGCACGCCGCGAATCCCCGCACCGGAGTCGTTGTCACGAGTGTCCTTGGCCCTTGGTATTCATCAAGGTTCAGCGGCATCGGACGGGTCGTTGGCTAAGAGATTCACCACCTAGCGCATACGTGAAGGCCCGCACCGACTTTCGTCAGTGCGGGCCTTCACGTATGTCAGAACTCTTTCAGGAGTAGAGACTCTTTCAGGAGTAGAGACTCTTTCAGGAGTAGAGCTCCTCAACCTGGACTGCAAAGTCCTTCATCACAACGTCGCGCTTGATGCTCATTTTGGGCGTGAGTTGACCGCCGTCAATGGTCCAGTCGACAGGAAGGATGGAGAACTTCTTAATGGCCTCTGCCTGAGATACGGCCTTGTTGGCCTCGTCGACCGCTGACTGGACGACAGCCAGTAGGTCCGGGTCATCGACCATCGAGGCGATAGTGGAATCGGCCGGCTTGCCGCTCATGGCGAGCCAACCGGGGAAGGCTTCGGGATCAATGGTGACCAGGGCAGCGATGTAAGGCTTGGCATCACCCACGACGATGCACTGGCTGACCAGGAAGTTGCTGCGCAAGCGATCCTCAAGCACGGCAGGGGCAACGTTCTTGCCGCCTGCGGTCACGATGATCTCCTTCTTGCGACCGGTGATCTTGACGAATCCTCGGTCATCGATCTCACCGAGATCACCCGAATGGAACCAACCATCAGCCTCGAGGACCTCTGCCGTGGCTGTGGGATTGTTCCAATACCCGGCGAAGACCTGATCGCCCTTGAGCAGGATTTCGCCATCGTTAGCCACTCGAACGCTGGTACCGGGAATGGGCTGACCCACGGTTCCGATGCCCAGCGCACTCGGCCGGTTCACAGTGGAGGCTGCAGATGTCTCGGTCAAGCCATAGCCTTCAAGAATCGTGACCCCGACGCCGCGGAAGAAGTGGCCCAGTCGGGCACCCAAAGGTGCACCGCCAGACACGGCCCATTCCACGCGGCCGCCCAAGTCCGCCCGCAACTTCTTGTAGACGAGCTTGTCAAAGACCGCATGCTTGAGCTTGAGTTTCAGTCCGGGCCCGCCTTCATCGAGAGCCTCGCTGTACTCGATTGCGGTAGCAGCGGCGGTATCAAAAATGTGACCCTTGCCAGCTGCGGTGGCCTTTTGCTGTGCGGAGTTATACACCTTTTCAAAAACTCGCGGTACCGCCAACAAGAAGGTTGGCTGGTAGCTCGCCAGAAGCGGGAGAAGCTGAGTGATGTCCGGGGCATGACCTAGTCGAACACGCGCCCGAATACACCCACACTGGATCGCGCGCCCGAAGACGTGCGCAACTGGCAGGAAGAGCAGGGTTGAGGAGTTTGGGGCCAAGAAGACATCGGGAAGGCCCTTGACCACGGCCTCCACCTCAAACATGAAGTTCTTGTGGGTGAGCATGCAGCCCTTGGGCCGTCCCGTGGTACCTGAGGTGTAAATGATTGTGGCCAGCGTCTCTGGCTGGACCTGGGCGCGACGGGACTCCAGTTCCTCATCAGAAACATCTTGCCCGGCCTGCTTGAGCAGGTCGATCGCGCCATCGTCAAAGACCCAGGCTCTAGTCACGTCGGGAAGGTCTACTGAAACTGAGTCAAAGGTGGCTTTGTGCGAACGCGACTCGAAGAAGCAGGCCACCGAGTCCGAGTCACTCAGAATCCATTGGACCTGCTCGGCTGATGAGGTTTCGTAGATCGGCACCACGATGCCGCCGGCGTACCAGGTGGCGTAATCGCACAGGGTCCACTCGTAGCGGGTTCTGGACATGATCGCTACCCGCTGGCCCGCTTCAACTCCATTGGCGATGAGGCCTTTAGCCACGGCCTGGACTTCCTGGAGGAACTGGGCTGCGGTCATCCCAACCCAGGCATCACCACGCTGCAGGGCGATGACCTCCTGTTGAGGTGCAATGGCGGCATTTTCAACAACGTGGTCAGCCAGGTTGCCCGTGGTGGGCGATGGGGCAACGGGCGGGACGCTGAACTCTGTAAGCACGATCGAACTCCCTCGATGGGGCCGACTGGACGGCCTGCTGTGTGGTCCCGATCACGTTACGCGAAAAAGCACTGTCAGGCGAGCGAAACCTGCGGGTAGTTCAACCTCGTGGCAAGGTACGTCCGTGGTCCGGGTAAATGTGGTGAGCGATGTACATGGTGCGGGGACGGCTCTCTCTCGTGCTGGGGAGGGTGCTGACGTTTTCGTGTGCCTAGGGGATTTGATTCTTTTTCTCGATTACGACGAGCCAGGGCGGGGGATTTACGCCGACTTATTCGGTGAGGACTACGCGCTGGCCTACATCGAGGCCAGGACCGCAAATCGTTTCGATGACGCCCGGGAACTGAGCCGTCAGGCGTGGGAGCGCATCGGGGTGACGGATCCGCAAGCTCGATGGGCGGTCCTCGAGGCAATGGTCAAGGTGCAGTACGAGGAGCTCTTCTCAGCGATGCCAGCGGGAATCCTTACCTATGGAAATGTGGACGTTCCGGCCTTGTGGCCTGACTATCTACGGCCAGATCACACAGTCCTCGATGCCCAGACCGTGGAGGTAGGTGGCATGACCTGGGGATTCATCGGTGGTGGCCTGGTCAGCCCCATGCGAACTCCCTATGAGATCCCCGAGCTGGACTATGCCGTCAAGGTTGCCTCCCTGGGCGCAGTTGACGTGCTGTTCACACATATCCCACCTGCAGTCCCTGACCTCACCTATGACGTTGTGGCTCGCCGGTTCGAGGTGGGAAGTGTTGCTCTCTTGGAATACGTACGTGAGTACCAGCCGCGGTATCACTTCTTTGGGCATGTGCATCAGCCGTTGGCAACGCGTTTTCGGATTGGTCGTACGGAGTGTGTCAACGTCGGCCATTTCCACTCACGCGAGAAACCATTCAGCATCGACCTGTAACCTGACGCCATGGCTGAGCAGACCGAATCCAGCACGGTTATAAACGCATCTCCTGCGGCGGTGATGGCGGTCATTGCGGACCTACCTGCGTATCCGCAGTGGTCAGATGGCATCACCTCCGTCGAAGTTCTCTCAAAGTACGAGGATGATGATCGGCCAGCCGATGCCAGATTCCACTTGGAATCTGGACCCATCAAAGACGTGTATGAGTTGGAATATGACTGGACCGGTGACACTCGAGTCACATGGACTTTGATGAAGGGCGACATGCTCACCGCCATGGATGGCGAGTATGCGCTCACCGATAACGGCGATGGCTCCACAACAGTTCACTATCGACTCGCTGTCGACGTCAAGATCCCGATGATCGGCATGATCAAACGCAAGGCTGAAAAGGTCATTGTCGACACTGCTTTGAAGGGACTGAAGAAGCGTGTCGAGTCCAATTCGAATCCTGCTCTGTAGCGGTAGTGACGCTGGAATCTCGACGCAACTCGCACTGCATGCAGCGAAGAAGTCCGGGTGGGTGCCCATTGATTGGGCAAACCCGTCAGCGGAAAACGAGGAATCGCCGTTCTACTTGGCCTTATTGAACGCACTGGGAGTATCCGATGCAGCAGTTGCTGTTGCTGAGGCATGGTCTTCAACGTCGATCGTCCGGTCGGTTATTCACGCTCTTGCGACCTGGAACTCACTTGATGCAGAGTCGAGATTCGTCATTGATTGCGGAGAAATATCTAAATTTCTCGCTGAACTCAATGACGTTCGTGCGCTTCGGGAGATAGCGCTGCATGCGATGCGACCTGAGTTGCTGATGGATGACGCGGGTCGTCACTTGCACGCCCAATTGAGTGGTTCTATCCAGGCTTTGGAAGCTCTTTTTGAATCCCTGACCACTCAAGCGGTTGTGCGCGTTGCAGTGCGACCGGGATCTTTCGCGGTTGGTGAAATCTCACGAATCGCACTCGACTGCGCGGTGCTCGGTCTTGTCCTCGATTGTGTTGTGGTGGCTCCTGCCGGAAAAAAGATCGGCAGATCAGAAGTGCTCAGATTCAAAGGTGACTTATCGGAAGCGCGTCCTGATATTCCGGTTGTGAGAGCTGAAGAGATGAGAGCTGGGCCAAAGGGTCAGCTGGTGCACGAGCGATGCACTGACGCTATGGCGGTTGGATCTGTTCGCGAACACCCAGGCCCGGATTCAGGAACATATGTGGGTGAGGTTTTGGCAAGCGGTCTGGACTCTGCTGAACTTCGCGTAGGGGTACTTCATGAACATCTGGTGCTGGCAACCCCTCGAGTACGTCGAGTCTTGCCCCTGCCTTCGACCTTGGTGCGGTGCACGTCTCGTGATGCTGGGGTAGATGAGGCTGGGGCGCACATCAATTTTTCAGTTGAACCTTCCCTGTGGCCGGAGGCTTTTGCCGCTGAAGCAGGATTGTCAGTAGGAGAACAAGATGACTGACGAGCGGCCTTGGTGGTATTCGGAAGAAGAGGATGAACCCTCTAGCGGTAA
Organism: uncultured Actinomycetes bacterium; assembly: GCA_903918595.1. GTDB lineage: Bacteria > Actinomycetota > Actinomycetes > S36-B12 > S36-B12 > CAIXFB01. The sequence goes on along the minus strand of CAIXFB010000224.1, from coordinate 17,616 downwards.
ATCCTTGGATCTGTGGGCGCTTCTCGGCTCAGTCCAGCGCTTGGCCGGCTGGGCCCAGCACATGACAGCAGAGCAGATTCTCGCCCCGCACGCTGAGCACTCAGATCCAAGCGCTCATCCCACCTGTCTCGTGTGTCGAACGATGGCGGTGCTGGCTGATGTTCGGGGCTTTGCAGAACCTGGTGGGAGTTCCGCGGAGGGGGGAGCCTCGGTTCGAGAGACCGGGACTCTGTGGCTGAAGGTGCACCGAGGTCCCTGTAAGCGTTGACAGGGGTTCTAGGGTGGCGCCGTGGGAGTGAGCATCGGGGTAGACGTCGGAGGCACCAAGATCCTCGCTGGGCTGGTCAACGACCAAGGCGTGATTTTGCAGACCACCCGCCGGCCTACTCCTCGCCAGGACGCTTCAGCGGTCCTCGACGTTGTGATCGATGCAGTTCGTGAACTGATCGGATCCGTTGACGGCACGGTGGATGGGGTCGGGCTTGGCGTAGCCGGACTTGTCGATCAATCACGGTCCACAGTCTTTTTCGCACCCAACCTTGCGTGGTCACAGGTTCCGGTTCGGGTGGTCCTCGAAGGTGCTACTGGTCTTCCCGTTGTGGTCGAAAATGATGGAAATACTGCGGCATGGGGCGAGGCTCGATACGGAGCAGGACGAGGCGTCCAGCACATGACCATGGTCACAGTTGGCACCGGTATTGGCGGTGGCGTCATTGTCGGTGGTGAGATTCTGCGGGGAGCTCACGGAGTCGCAGCCGAAATTGGGCACATCAACGCGGTCCCAGATGGCCGGCCGTGTGGTTGTGGGCGAAATGGCTGCTGGGAGCAGTATGCGAGCGGGAATGCGCTTGTACGCGAAGCGAGGCTGCTCGCTGCAGATCGCCGACCCGAAGCGGGCATCCTGCTCGGACTTGGTGACGGATCCCCCGAAGGGGTTCAAGGCGAGCATGTGACCCGTGCAGCTCAAGCGGGAGATCCCGTTGCTGTCGAGGCTTTGCGCGTGACGGGCAATTGGCTAGGCCGCGGTCTTGCAGATCTCACGGCCGTACTGGACCCTGAAGTTTTTGTGATTGGTGGCGGAGTTTCCGACGCTGGTGACCTCCTGCTGACAAGTGCGACTGCTGTTCTTGCAGAAAAGATCATTGGCGGCCACCACCGGCCTGCCCCCATCGTGCGCTTGGCAGAACTGGGAAACACCGCTGGACTTATTGGTGCGGCTGATCTTGCGCGCAGCACCTGAGTCGCTGCTCCGAAGGCTGCGGCTCACAACACTTTTTTAGACGACAGCCCCATCACCGTGATCTTCGCCGGGTGGTATGTGATGTTCTCGGCGAAAGATGAGGAGCCCAAAGCCAGCAATGGCGGCGATTACCCCAGCGGCACCAACCATGTCTCCGAATCCAAGAACGTAGCCCCCAATCGCAAGTATCGGTCCACCTAGGACACCTGCCCAAGCAAATCGAGCAATTGCATCCGGCGGAGCCGAGATGCGAGGGGGCTCAGGAGGTTCGTAACCCTCATCAAAATACGCATCGATGTAGTCGTATTCGGGTGGCGTTGGATCCGGGGTGAACTGCGGTCCAAGATTTACCTGGCCGGACAGGTCAGCCACGATTGCATCCCACGCGGCTTTTTCGTTCGTAGCGGGCTTCTCATCCTCCGACTCGTCTGGGGTGGGTTCGTCGGGTGTGGTCGTCACGTTAGGCCTGGCTTCTGATGAGGCGCTGAACGAAATCAATGCTCATGTCTTCGATCAAAGGAGCATCGTGATCCAGTGTGGCTACATGGAATGAGTTCTGGAGCAGCACCCGTTCCTTGTCAGTGCTCGAAACGTTGTTCCAAATCCATTCGGCATTTGATGCTTCGACGATGTGATCAACCTTGCTCTGAAACAACAACATTGGCGAGGTGACCGAGGAAATGTCGTTCTTCACATGCTTCCAAAGATCACTCAACGAATGTGCCGCCCGAAGTGGGATCTTGTCGTAGGCAATCTCATCCTGGCCAGGTTTATTGATGTCATTGGAAATCCCGGGGAATGCCGGAATGAATCGGTGCAGTACAGGGAGAAGGTGGCGGTCAGGACGTTCTGAATGAACTGCGGCATTGACCAGGACTATGCCTTCGATGCTTGACCCGTGTTGTTCAGCGATTCGCAAAGTGAGACTGCCACCCATGGAGAGTCCCATGACGAAAACCGAGGTGCAGGTTTTTCGAAGTTCGGCAAGTGAGCGCTCAGCTTCGGCGTACCAGTCCTGCCAGCGAGTGATGTTCATGTCTTGCCAGCGGGTTCCGTGCCCGGGTAAGCGGGGAACTTGAACGCTCCAGCCCTGCTCCGATAGGCGCTTTCCCCAGGGTGTCATGGAAGCGGGGGAGCCGGTGAAGCCGTGGATCAGCAAAATTCCGGTGGAATCACCCTGCGCGGCCCAGGGCTGCGCGCCGGCACGGATCGACATTGTGGCTCCTATCAATGGTCAGGGCATTAGTCTGCCACTGTTCGCTCCCGCGATCGACGGCCACCGATTTCGGCCGGGCTTCCACTCTGGAATGGATGCGCTGCATGCTCTACTGGGTGCTCAAGCACATCATCATTGGACCTTGGCTGCGCGTGCTCTTCCGACCGTGGATTGAGGGACGAACGAACGTGCCGTCTGCGGGTCCGGCGATCATGGCGAGTAACCACCTGTCTTTTTCGGATTCATTCTTCTTGGCTTTGGTGCTTCCTCGGCCGATCACGTACTTGGCGAAGAGTGACTACTTCACCGGTCGCGGCCTCAAAGGTTGGGCCACTCGAGTTTTCTTCATCACAATTGGGCAGGTCCCGGTGGATCGATCGGGTGGTCGTGCAAGTGAAGCGGCGATTAACACGGCGACTCGGATCCTGAACCGGGGAGAGTTGCTGGGTATTTACCCCGAGGGCACTCGGTCACCGAACGGCACGATGTACCGGGGTAAAACCGGCCTGGCTCGAATGGCACTGGAGGCGCATGCCCCGATCGTTCCAGTTGCCATGATCAACACCTATGAAATCCAGCCGCCGGGAACGTTGCGTCCCAGACTCAAACGCGTAGGAATTCGGGTTGGTACACCCCTAGATTTCTCTCGGTATGAAGGTTTAGAGGATGACCGGTTCATGTTGCGGTCCGTCACCGATGAAGTCATGTATGAATTGATGAGACTCACCGGCCAGGAATATGTGGATATGTATGCAACACGCGCCAAAGAACTTATCGCGCGTGGTGAGTCCGCCGATGCTGCCTCAATGCTGAGCAACCGTACCGAATAATCAGCGTGCCCAATCCCGTGAGCGTTCCACTGCTCGACGCCAACGCGCGAAAGATTCCTCGTCACGTTCCCCTGGCATGAAGGTTCCACTGCTTGATCGCATTGATGAGATTTCTTCGAATCCTGACCACATTCCCGAACCGAGGCCGGCCAAGAAAGCTGCGCCCAACCCTGTTGTTTGAAGTTCTTGCGATCGGTCGACCGGTATGCCTAATTGGTCAGCTTGGATTTGGCACAGAAGGTTATTAGCTGCGGCCCCGCCGTCGATCGCGAGTCGACGAAGATGCACACCTGCTTCCATGGCCATGAGTTGGACCACGTCGCGTACCTCGAAAGCGATTCCTTCAAGGGTGGCGCGAGCGACGTGCGCGCTCGTTGTGCCGCGGGTGATCCCGATGATCAATCCACGAGCGAGGGGATCCCAGTCGGGCGCTGCTAATCCGGTGAGCGCTGGAACAAAAACAACACCGCCTGAGTCGGGGACCGATGCAGCTAGTTCCTCAACATCTTCCGCAGTATCGATGATCCCGAGGCCATCACGAAGCCACTGGACAGCGGCACCTGTCACGAAGATGGCGCCTTCCAAAGCGAAGTCCCGGTGACCGTCAGGGTGTTGCAGCGCCACCGTTGTCAGCAGACCATGCGTAGACATGCGTGCGGTGCTGCCGGTGTGGGCAAGGAGAAAGGATCCGGTGCCGTATGTGCATTTCGCATCGCCTACCGAGAATCCGGCTTGGCCCACGAGCGCGGCTTGCTGGTCTCCAGCGACTCCGCTAATGGGGACGGATAGGCCAAGGAAGACATCAGGGTCGGTGGTCGCGATAACACCGTAAGAGGATGTGATCGCCGGCAGCGCGTGGAGCGGAACGCCAAATAGGTCGCACAGGTGCTGGCTCCAATCGCCGGTGGAGATGTCATAGAGCAAAGTGCGTGAAGCGTTGGTGGCATCGGTGAGGTGCTCGAGGCCTCGGGTCATGCGGGCGATGAGGTATGAGTCGACAGTGCCGATAGCCACCCGCCCAGACACCACATGGGCCCAGGTGTCGGGGTCGTTCTCTCTCACCCAAGCGATCTTGGTGGCACTGAAGTAGGGATCGAGTCGAAGACCAGTGAGTGCGCTGATCTCGGGTTCAAGCCCGAGTTCGCGCATTGATTGGCACATTCCTGCGGTGCGGCGGTCTTGCCACACGATTGCCCTACGCGGGGCACCCATCGTCTCTCGATCCCAGAAACAGATCGTTTCTCGCTGATTGGTGATACCGATCGCGGTGATGACCCCAACGTTCTGATCGAGCACCTGTTGGGTTGCGCTCAAAGTCGCGGCCCAAATATCGCCGAGATCGTGCTCAACTCGTCCGTCAGCGGGGAAATGTTGCGGAAATTCGGTGTACCCGGAATGTGCGATCTGGCCTGCAGCATTCACCAGGAGCGCGGTTACGCCCGTAGTGCCAGCATCGATGGCCAAGATCAGGTCCAAATCCGAAACGGGCATGTGCGGACCTTAGATGCATCCAGACCTCCAGGGCAGACAAGATCGGGTAGATTGATCCATGACAGCGGTTACAGGCCCCTCGGAAGATCCAAGGAAAGGCACGACTATGCGGGTTGGTGTACTCACAGGCGGCGGCGATTGCCCTGGACTGAACGCGGTAATTCGCGCGGTGGTGCGTCGTGGAACGGCGGAGTACGGCTTTGAATTTGTTGGGTTCCGGGATGGTTGGAAGGGCCCACTTGAAGGGCTCACCATGGAGTTGGGAATTCCGCAGGTTCGTGGAATCCTCCCGCGTGGTGGCACCATTCTCGGCTCGTCGCGCACCAATCCGATCAAGGTTGAAGGTGGGATCGAGCGGATCGAAGAGAACCTCGCCAAGTTGGGCATTGATGCTCTGGTAGCAATCGGCGGTGAAGACACCCTCGGTGTTGCAACGGCACTGACCGAACGAGGCGTGCACGTGGTGGGCGTGCCCAAGACGATCGACAACGATCTCAATGCCACGGACTACACCTTCGGTTTCGATACTGCTGTCACGATCGCCACAGAAGCGATTGATCGACTGCACACCACAGCTGAGTCGCACCATCGCATTCTGATTTGTGAAGTGATGGGTCGCCATGCGGGCTGGATCGCCTTGCATTCGGGCATGGCGGGTGGGGCGAACGTCATTCTGATTCCCGAAGTTCCTTTCGATCTGGACCAAATCGTGGCGTGGGTCGAGTCACGATTCGAGGCCTCCTACGCGCCGATCATCGTTGTCGCCGAGGGTGCCCTGCCCAGCGATGGCGACCTGATCACGAAGGATGCAACGCTTGATGCTTTTGGTCATGTGAAACTCTCGGGCATCGGCGAATGGCTGGCCCAGCAGGTTGAAGCCCGCACAGGTCATGAGGCCCGGACCACGGTGCTCGGACACATTCAGCGAGGAGGTTCGCCAACGGCATTTGACCGAGTTTTGGCAACCCGATTTGGCCTCAACGCCATTGAGGCTGTGAAAGACCAGGACTGGGGCAAGATGGTGGCGCTTCATGGCACTGACATCGTGCGGGTGCCACTTGAGGCCGCGACGGGTGTCCTCAAGACCGTGCCGCTGGCTCGGTATGAAGAAGCGATGAGTTTCTTCGGCTGAGCCGCCCGACCTGAATTTCCTACCGACGCCTACCCTTATGCATATGTCGACTTCCCTGACGTGGCCGGACCTGCCCGCTGCCCAGCAGCCGCCTTGGCCGGATGCGAACGAGCTTGATGCTGCGGTGGGCGAACTGCGTCGACTCCCACCGCTCGTTTTCGCGGGGGAGTGCGATCAACTGACCGCTCGCTTGGCCCAAGCTGCACGCGGTGAAGCATTCGTGCTCACCGGCGGTGACTGTGCTGAAACCTTTGCGGCAAACACTGCCGATTCGATTCGCGCTCGTTTGCAGACAGTTCTGCAGATGTCCGTTATTTTGACGTACGCAGCATCGCTACCCGTGGTGAAGATGGGTCGGCTGGCCGGTCAGTACTTCAAGCCACGCAGTAAAACTATTGAAACCCGCGACGGAGTCGAGCTGACGAGTTACTTGGGCGATGCCGTCAATGCGCTCAGCTTCGATCCGGAAAGTCGTCGGCCAGATGCTCAGCGACTTCTTCGGGCCTACCACGCATCTGGCTCTGCTTTGAATCTTGTTCGGGCTTTCACACAGGGTGGATACGCAGATCTGCGTCAGGTTCATGCATGGAATCAGGATTTTGTTCGTGATTCCTTCGCTGGTCAGCGCTACGAACAACTCGCTGGTGAAATAGACCGAGCGCTGAAGTTCATGCACGCATGTGGCACGAATCCTGTGGAGTTTGAGCGGGTCGAGTTCTACGCGGCACACGAGGCGCTCTCCATGGACTACGAGCGGGCACTCACCCGGATCGATTCGCGTACCGGAAATCCTTATGACGTCTCTGGTCACTTCTTGTGGATTGGTGAGCGCACACGTCAATTGGATGGTGCGCATATGCAGTTCGCTTCCACCATTCATAACCCGGTGGGTGTGAAGGTTGGCCCAACCGCAGCTCCTGAGGACGTTGCTGAAGTTGTGGCACGCCTGAACCCCAACCGAATCCCTGGGCGCTTGTCACTGATCACCCGAATGGGTGCTGGTCAAGTGCGCGACGTATTGCCTGGGATTGTTGCCAAAGTTGAGTCAACAGGGATCCCCGTTGTATGGGTGTGCGACCCCATGCACGGCAATACCCGCGAATCCTCCAATGGCTACAAGACCAGATTGCTCGACGATGTCATTGAAGAAGTAAGCGGCTACTTTGAGGTGCATCGCCAGATGGGAACTATCCCGGGTGGAATTCACATCGAGCTGACCGGAGACGACGTCACGGAGTGCCTCGGTGGCACAGGTGGGGTCGAGGAACACAACCTCCATGAACGCTACGAAACGGCGTGCGATCCGCGTCTGAATAGGGAACAAAGCCTAGAACTTGCGTTCCTCGTCGCTGACATGTTGATCAAGCGATGAGCGATAACGGCGCCCTGACGGCAGGGCAGTACCAAACTCCTGCGGGGGACTTGTGGGTTGTCATAGAACCAGCGAGTGCGGTGGTGCGGGCAACAACCTTTCGAGATTTGGACGACGCCGTTCGTCGGCTTCCGGCGGAGATTGAGGTAGTCGTTGACGATCCGGATATGCGGATAGCGCGAGCCTTGAGTGAATACAGTGATGGAGACCCGCATGCACTGGATCGAGTGCAGGTGAACCAGCCAGGTTCTGTGTTTCGTCAGAGCGTCTGGGAATCCATGCGCACCATCGAATTTGGCGACGTGAGTTCCTATGCGGAGCTTGCGGAATCTGCTGGCAATCCGCGTGCGTATCGCGCGGTAGGTACCGCGTGTGCTGAAAACCTTGTGGCCTTGTTCGTACCGTGCCATCGAGTGGTGGCGTCCATGGGTATCGGTGGATATGGCTACGGTCTAGACGTCAAGCACGCGCTTCTCGCGCACGAGAAGGCGAGCGATCCGCGCATCAAATAATGCGGATCGTCACAGTGCTGCCTTTAGGTGTTTCTTGGCCGGCAGCAGGAGACTGGCTGATCACTCGATTGAGCGGGGTGAAGTCGCCTGCTTCCACTTTGGCTTTCAGGCCAACGGCTGCAAGAGCTGCAATCGCCTTTCTTCTGGGCAGATCGACCAAGTTCGGTACCACCACCGGGGGCGGGCCCTTGGAAATGACGACCGCCACACTCGAGCCCGAATCAACCTTGGTGCCCGATGGTGGTGAAACTGATATCACCCGACCATCGGCAACTTTTTCGGAGAATTTGCTCGACGGCGTCACCACAAGGCCGGCAGCCTCAAGCGTTGATCGCGAGACAGCGGCTCGCTTGCCAACCACGTCGGGGATCACCACCGGTTTGGGACCCTTGGAGATCACGAGGTCGACCGGAGTCAGTGGTTTGAGGGATTCGCCAATCTTGGGATCCGTGCCTGATACCGAACCAGCCGGGATGTCATCGGAGAACCCTTCAACACGGCCGCCAATGGCGAGATTGGCTGCATTTATTGCGGCCGTGGCTGCCTCCGGGGTGAGCCCCTGCACATCGGGGACCAGGTAGCGCTCTGGGCCCAGAGAAATGGTCACCATGACTGAGCCTGCCTCGCGCACGCCATCGCCGGGGGCTGGGTCGGTGCTGACGATGACATCGGCGGGTGCGTCTTCGCTGAATACTTCCTCTGCCACCTCGAGGGTGAGCCCTGCTGTTGCGAGTGCGGACTGGGCCTGTGACGTGGTGAGGCCAAGCACATCTGGTGTCGGGATTGTCTTTCCTGGTCCTGCAGCGAGCCACCAACCGCCAAATGCGGCAAGGGCCACCACGAGGGCGATTACCAAGGCAACCCATGGACCACGTCGTCGAGCAGTGGGATTTCGATCGTAGGAAACCTCGCTTCGCAATGCCGAGGTGGAATTCCCGGCTGTCATGCCGGCTGCCGTCGCTCGATCAACCACAACGGTGTCGCGAACGTCCATAAACGGGCGGGGCGCTGGCAACATTGCACGTGCGCGGCGCACATCGGCAAGAAATGCCGCGGCTGTCGGGTAACGCAGATTGGGATCTCGCCTGGTTGCGGTAACAACGAGTGCGTCGGCTTCAGCTGGGATATCTGCTTTCACCCCCGATGGGGCGGGAACATCTGTGTTGACGTGCTGGTAGGCGATGGCGAGTGGGCTTTCACCGGCATGAGGAGTGGATCCGGTGATGAGTTCGTACAGCAAGATTCCGGCCGAGTAGATGTCGGATCGGCCGTCAGCATCCCCGTGCTCGACCTGCTCTGGTGACAGGTAGGCGACCGTGCCAATGATCATTCCCGTCGTGGCACTAGAGCCCGCATCGGAGACTGCTCGAGCGAGCCCAAAATCTGCGACCTTCACGCGGCCGTCATCCGAGATCAATACGTTTTCGGGCTTGATGTCTCGATGCACAAAGCCGGCCGCGTGGGCTGCAACGAGCGCCTCTAGGACTGGATCGAGAAAGACCAATGCCTGTTCGGTGGTCAGCGGGCCGAACTCACGGACCACATCACGAAGAGTGCGCCCGGGGATGTATTCCATGGCGAGATACACCAGGCCATCGGATTCACCTTGATCGAAAACACCGACCACGTGAGGGTGCGACAATCGAGCTGCTGCCTTGGCCTCACGTTCGAACCGTGAAACGAAGCCCGGATCCTCAGCCAAATGCGGATGCATCACCTTGAGCGCCACCACTCGGTCGAGGCGGGTGTCAAGTGCCTCGTACACCGTGGCCATACCGCCACGCGCCAGGAGAGATTGCACCTCATATCTGCCATCGACGGTCGTGCCGACGAGGTTTCGGCGCGCAGAACTCTCCACCCTTGCGAGTGTAGGTAGCAGGCGCGCTCTCGCAGAGGTGCCACGCCTACGTCAGGTGAGCTAGCACCTGATTGAGTCGCTCGTCAATGGATCCTGTGACCTGCAGCACGTTGATGCGTGCAGCTTGGAAGAGTGGAATGACCTCAGTCCTGATGATCACATCAGCCGCGTCGCGAAATTCCGGGCCATCTCGTTGCCCGAGATCGGGAGTCCACTCGAAGTCAGGGCTGCACCACACCACCACATCACTCACCGGACTCAACTCCATGGAAACGCGAAACAAGGAAGAGTCGTCGTAGTAGAGCTGGCTATAGACCGCGGTCATGATGGGTGCCGGATCACCGATGACAAAACCCCGATCAAGTTCTTGGCTCTCGGCAATGGCTATGCGCTCTGCTTCGGCTTGATCTCTCAAGATCGACGCCTGCTCATCAACCCTCGGGGCACGCCCGTGCACGTCGACGAAAGCGCGAAGGGCCTCTGGCACAACCACTGCATCAAGTCGCAAGCCAAGAACGTGCGCCAAGGAAGATTTGCCAGTGGCTTCACCACCAATGAGATTGATCAACATTGTCAGGCAGTTACGGGGATAGCCGATTCGCTTGTTGGTGCTCGTCGAGCCTGCCACGAACGCCAACCCACAATTGCCATGATGATCAGAACCGCGTAGAAGAGCGACGTGAACCACAAGCTTTGTGTTGCATAGAGAGCAACACCAACAACATTCACCACAATCCACAGCAACCACGCCTCAGCGAATTCACGCACCATCAGGACTTGGGCGATCACGCTGAATACAAAAACAAATGTGTCAGGCCACGGTGCCGGATCGCCTATCGCCGCGAGGACCGGCACGAGTGCCAGCCACGCCACCGCGCCACCTGCCACGATGATGAGACGTGATCGAGGGGAAAGAGTGGTGGGTGCGATGCCCTTTGGACCCCAGCCAAACCAGCCCCAAACTGCAGCGGCCATGAAGACGAGTTGCAGTGCTGCAGTGCCATAGAGAGCAAACTCCCAGAGCAACCAGCCGTAGAGCAGACTCGAGAGGAAGTAGAAAGGCCACGCCCAGCGGGTGCCGCGAATGGCGAGCCCAATCCCCAAAAACGCCGTGATAACCGCGCCCAATTCAAGGAAAGTTACTTCATAGCCCCATGCAACAAAGGCAACTGCGAGTGAATTGAACATGAGAATCTTTTCCTCCCTACGCCGGCATTACCCGAACAGGTTCTAAACGGTCGGTGGCGCGTGTGCCACCCTCTCAGCTTCGTTGGCCGAAGCTCCCGTGCATGTTGTGTTGTTGAATGAGAGTATAGGGGGGTGGGCCAGTTCTCGTATGTCGCGGTTCTGGTTTTCGTTTTGGTCGGTTCGATGTGGCTTGAATTTGCGCTCCGCACCAGAGTGTTCAAGCGCCCGCGGCGTTTACTGCTAACAGTTCTGCCTGTCACGTTGCCGTTTCTCGTGTGGGATGCCTACGCGATTTCCCAGGGTCATTGGTGGTTCGATACCGATCGCATTCTTGGCGTGTATCTGCCGGGTGAGATTCCTCTGGATGAACTGTTGTTCTTCATCGTGATCCCGATAGCTTCAATCCTCACCCTTGAAGCGGTCAGAAGTGTTCGGGGCTGGCCGGCGGGGGATGAAATCGCATGAGCCTGAGTTACACGCAGATTGGCCTGATTGCAGTGGTCTTTGCCGTGATCTGCGACCTCTTTGTTTTCCGTACTCGGATGATCACTCGACCAATTTTCTGGACCTCATACGCCATCATCTTCTTTTTCCAACTCATCACCAATGGAATGTTCACCGGCTTCGGCATCGTCAAGTACGACGGCGAGGCGATCATTGGTAACACGTCACCCGAATCGGGTCCGCCTCCCTTTATCGGGGAAGGCCGGCTCGCCTTTGCACCGATTGAAGACTTGCTGTTCGGCTTTGCCCTCGTACTGCTGTCAATTTCTTTGTGGATCTTTTGGGGTAGGCGCGGTGTTGAACGAACGCCTATGAGTGGGCCGCCGGTGTGGGTGCGCTCCCAGAACCAGGATTGATGCCGTGCACGTGACCTGGTCCGTATTTTCGGCGGGCCCGAACCGCCCTCGCCCACGCGGGTAGGGCCACTGCAAGACGACGCACAATCGGAACGCGGGCACGCTTTTTGAAGATCTCGTAATCGATCTGCACGACCTGCTCTGCTATCCCGCAGTACAGAACCCGTGCCGCTTCAATACAGTCGCGCGATGAGGGATGCAGCATCTCCACGCCTGAGCGCGAGCGGGCTTCAAGCCTGCGCACCCGATCGATCTGATGCCGTAGTGCTGCTTTGACTTCTGGCGTGGCCACTCGCTCCTCCAGTACGGCCCGATCGACACCAAATCTCCGTAGGTCTTCCATCGGGAGATACACGCGACCACGGTCAAGGTCTTCATTGACGTCGCGCACAAAATTCGCGAGCTGGAAAGCGACCCCGAGATCCATCGCCCGCTCATACGCTTCGGGGGTGGTCGGCTCCAGAATCGGAACCATTTGCAGGCCGATCACCGCAGCAGAGCCGTACACGTATTCGTAAAGATCGTCGTAGGTCTCATATTCGGTAACGGTCAGGTCCATTCGCATGGATTTCAGAAATGCCGTGAAGTATTCGGTAGGTATGTTCCAGCGCCGCACCGTGTCTACGACCGCCATGCACACGGGATCCTCGGAATAGCCTCTACCTATATCGGCGAGAAAAGCATCGCCCCACGTTTGCAGCCATTCGGCTTTTTCCTCGTCGGTCAGTGTTGAAGAAAGATCATCAACTATTTCATCGGCATATCGAGCAAATCCGTAGAGAGCATGAACATAGGGGCGCTTACCGGGGGGCAACAGCAAAGTTGCGAGGTAGTAGGTCTTGCCATGCTGAGCATTGAGTTCCCGGCATCGCTCATAGGACTCGCGCATGTGGGGATCGGTGATCCCCGCGGCATCGAGATCCCGGCTACTCATGTGCACATTGTGGCAGCCCGCTCGCGGCGCCCGATTCAGCGCTGTGCGCGAGATCGATACGTCGTATCTGGGCCGGTGACCCGCTCTGCAGCAAGACGGCCAGATACCAACACCATGGGAACACCAACGCCTGGCTGGGTGCCTGATCCGGTGAACACGACGTTCTCGCCCCACAAGTTTCCCGGCCGGAAAGGACCGGTCTGAATAAAGGAGTGCGCTGATGCAAACGGGGCCCCGCGTTCCATTCCTTGATCGGCCCAATCAAGGGGGGTGGTCAAGTTCTCCACCTTGATTGCATCACCGAAGCCGATGTATCCACGCTCCTCGAGCGTGCGCACCACCTCATCGCGGTAGCGGGGCCCAGTCTCTTTCCAATCGATGGGTGCGTCGAGATTAGGTGTTGGAAAAAGAACGTAGTAGAGCTCTTTGCCAGGCGGTGCGAGTTCGGGATCTGAGTAGGTCGGGTTGGTCACCAAGATGCTCGGATCACTCATGAGTCGTTGCTTGTCAATGAGTTCATCGAACACGCCCCGCCACGAGTGCCCGAAATGAATGTTGTGGTGCGCGATCTTTGAATATTTCGCAGACGATCCGGCAAGCATCAAGAAACATGACGGCGAGTAGTCAAGCCGCTTAACGGACCATGGCTCCACTCCGAGCAAATCGCGGTAGGCGACCGGCAAATCCGGGTTCAAGATCACCACGTCGGCGGGTATGCGCTCGCCGGCAGCGGTGTGAACTGCAACCGCTCGATCTCCTTGCGTTTCCACTGAGGTCACTGTCGTGTCGTATTGGAAGACGACCCCGTTCTTTTCCGCTGCAGCTGCCATAGCGGCGGGCAACGCGTGCATTCCACCTTTGGGGAAGAAAACGCCGGCCACAGAATCCATGTAAGCGATCACCGCGTAGATCGCTAATGCGTCGTAGGGAGAAAGGCCGGCATACATGGCTTGGAATGAGTAGATCCGCTCGGTGCGCGGATCGGTCATGTACTCGCGAACCTTGGGTGCGAGCTTTCGGAAGCCACCGATCGCCACCAAGCGAGCCAGGTCAGGAGTCAGTAGATCGAAAGGAGAGTCGATATTGCGATCGATGAAATCTTTCATCTCGTACTTGTAGAGCTTCGACACAAATTCGACGTAACGACGGTATCCAGCGGCCTCGTCCGGTCCGATGACCTGCTCAATTTCTTGGGCCATTTCATCGACGTTGCTGTGCACGTCAAGCTGTGAGCCATCGGGGTAGAACGCGCGATACAGGGGGGAGACCGGCTGCAGTTCGAGCCAGTCGTTCATGTCTTCACCGATGGAGTCAAATGCATCGGCGATCAGATCGGGCATCGTCAATACCGTGGGTCCGGTATCAAAACGATAGGTGCCATCTGCGGTTTCAATGTTCAGGCGCCCAGCCCGTCCACCTGGCACCGACTCACGTTCAAGCACTGTTACCTTGCGCCCGGCACCTGCCAAACGCATGGCTGCAGAGAGGCCTGCCAAGCCTGCGCCCACGATCACCACGTTGTCCGTGGGGCCGGTAACGGTGCGGGGTGAGGTTCGTGGCATGAAGCGTGTGAGACGGGAAGAAAGAGAGGCCATGGACTAAGTCTGGTGCAGTTCAGACTCTGCGGCGAGTTGCAGCATGGGCCAGGCCGGTGAGGATCGTCACAGCCTCAGGTTCGAGCTCGACGGTGGTCAACGATTCCAACGCCAATTCGAGCAGATCCCCGATCATCTGCTCAGTGGTGGACAGGGCCCCGGTTTCCTCAATGATGGCCTGCAGTTCCGTGATTCCTGCGGCGTCGAGGTCAGGATCACCGAGCAAGCGGCCGACCTGAGCAGCCTGGGCCGCGGAGGCCTTTTCTAGGGCGAGGGCGATCATCACGGTGCGCTTACCTTCGCGGAGGTCATCACCGGCAGGTTTTCCGGTTTCACTGGGGTCACCGAACACGCCGAGGATGTCATCGCGGAGTTGGAACGCCTCACCAAGGGGGAGTCCATAGCCGGAGTACGCGGCAAATACAGCAGGCTCAGCACCGGCAATCGCCGCACCAATGTGCAGTGGCCGTTCAATTGTGTACTTGGCCGATTTGTAGCGAATGACGTTCAATGCCCGGTCGACTGACCCTCCGCCTCGCGCTTGCTCGAGAAGGTCGAGGTATTGACCGGCCATGAGTTCAGTCCGCATTTCGTCATAGACACCCTTCGCCCGGCACGCTGCAGCATCTCCGAGTCCACTGGTCAACAGGAGTTCATCGGCCCATGAGAGGCACAGGTCCCCAAGCAGGATTGCTGCACCCACTCCAAAGCCTTCAGCCGAACCGATCCAGCCTTGGTCACGGTGGGTGGATTCAAAGTGTCGATGCGCGGCGGGCAGACCGCGACGGGTATCTGATCCGTCCATGACATCGTCGTGGATGAGCGCGCAGGCCTGCAGGAATTCGAGTGCCGAAGCAGCTCGCATGACCGACTCTTCACTGCATTCGGAGAAGCTGTCAGCGTTGGCGGCTCCGCGCCACCCCCAGTAGCAAAATGCCGGCCTGAGCCTTTTCCCGCCGGAGAGCAGACCGGTGAGTGAATCGATGAGCGGAGTGAGATCAGAACTCACCGCGCCCATCGCCAGGGCTTGACGGGCGATGACCTCCTCGACCACGAGCTGCACTCGCGGCCGCAAGTCCGCGGCATCAAGAGGGTGGACCTGGGCGCTCACGCGCACGAGCCTAGACGGTGCCCTAGATCGGTGCTCCCAGTAACCTTTCGCTCATGGATCCCCGGCGCTCGACAGATTCAATCGGTGAGGTCCTTGCAAGTGGCGCCCGCTCCTTCTCCTTTGAGCTTTTCCCGCCCAAGACCGATGAAGGTGAAGCCAACCTCTGGCAGGCGGTTCGCGAACTTGAGGCACTCCGTCCCAGTTTTGTTTCCGTCACATACGGCGCTGGTGGGTCAACCCAAGATCGAACGGTGCGCATCACTCGGGCTATCGCGGAAGAAACGACCATTCCACCAGTCGCCCATTTGACGTGTGTGGGTGCTTCCCGGGATGAACTCCGAGCGGTGATCGCGCAATACGCCGATGCAGGCGTCACCACCATGTTGGCTTTGCGCGGAGACCCGCCCGGCGGCGCGCGGGCACCATGGGAACAACACCCGGATGGTCTGAACCACGCGGATGAACTTGTTGCACTCATTAAGGAGTTGGGCAACTTCTCGGTGGGGGTAGCTGCATTTCCCGAGAAGCATCCAGAGTCTGCCGATCTCGATCAAGATGCTCGCACCTTGGCCATGAAACAAGATGCGGGTGCAGAGTTCGCCATCACGCAATTCTTCTTTACGTGTGCCGACTACGAGCGCCTGGTTGCAGCAGCTCAGGCGCACGGCTGCGAAATTCCCATCATTCCCGGTCTGATGCCGGTTACCAACGTTGCGCAAATCGAACGATTCGCGGAACTCTCTGGCGCCGATTTTCCGACTCAACTTGCGCAGAGATTTCGGCGGGTCGCCGATGATGCTGAAGCGGTGCGCCAACTGGGTGTGGAGGTTGCGGTCGAGCTTTCCGAGGAACTCCTTGCAGCCGGTGCGCCAGGTTTGCACTTCTACACGCTCAATCGATCGACCTCAACGCGCGAGGTGTACTCGGCACTCGGCTTAGGAAGTATGACCTAGATGCAAGCGGCGCAATAGAAACCGTTAGCGCTGTGCTGGACCTACCAGATTCGCCACGATCTCGGCGCCCATTCCCACGAGTGGTAGTCCGCCTCCCGGGTGGCTTGAACCACCCACAAGAAAGAGTCCGGGAATGGGTGAGGCATTCGCTGGCCGGCTGAAAGCGGCGCGGGCGCCGTTGCTTGATGATCCATAGATAGAGCCGCCTGGTGCTCGAACGTCGTGCTCTAAATCGGCGGGGGTGCGCAATTCACGCCACAGGATTCGATCGCGAAGGTCTACACCTCGCTCGGCTAGTTTTTCCAGGATTGAGTTCGCGTAGGTATCGGCAAGGCCGGGCACTGACCAGTCAATTCCCGAACGGCCTGAAGGGTCGTGCCGAGGAGCATTCATCAGCACAAACCAGGATTCATGGTCGGCATCTGGTCGCATCTCGGGATCATCTGGAACGCATGCATATATGGCTGGATCAGCAACCAGATGAGGCTTGCGGCCGAAGATCGCGTCGAACTCTGCGTCGTAGTCTTTGGGAAACCACACGTTGTGGTGCGCAATGTCGGGGGTGCGCCCCTTGACTGCGAGAAGCATGACAAAGCCCGCGAGCGAAGGTTCGTTCTTACTCACTGCACCGGCTGCTTTCTTGGCTCGTGGGTCATCGAGCAGTTGGGTGTAGGTCTGGCCGGCATCAGAGTTGGCCACCACCACGTCGGCTGCAATCTCGGAATCGTGTGCGATGACCGCTGTGACGCCAGAAGCGTTAGTGCGAATTGCGCTCACGTCGCAATCAAGGCGTATTTCTACTCCCAACGCATCGCATCGTCGAGCGAGTGCGTCGGCGAGAGTGCCGAGACCGCCACCCAAATGCCAAGCACCAAATGCTTGCTCAACGTAAGGAACGGTGGCCAAAACGGCAGGCGCCTTGCGCGGGTCCGATCCGGTGTAGGTGGCATAGCGGTCTACCAACGTCACCAGTCGAGGGTCAGAGAAATACGACTGGCTTAAGGAACGTAACGAGGTGAAAGGAGCGATCGTGCGAACATCGGCAGGGTTCGCTAGTGGCAGTAAAGTGCGCCAGCCCTCTAGTGGTGATTGCAGAAATGGGCCACGGGTGAGTTGCCACATGCGAGCAGCGCGTTCCATAAATGAGCGCCATTCCTGTGCTGCCGAACCGCCGAGTGAATCTCCGAGTGCGTGGGCGCACATTCCCGGATCTACACCCGGCATAACAGCGGTGGAGTTATCTGCGAATTGATAGCGAAAGGCCGGCTCTACAGGTTGCAGGTCGACCTCATCTTCAAAGGCCGCGCCGGTTTTGAGGAATAAG